>NZ_JACHIF010000011.1 GCF_014203045.1 Prosthecobacter dejongeii | reverse complement strand
GCATCTAAGCGCCAAGCCCATCCCAAGATTAATTTTCCCTGAAGGATCGTGGAAGACTACCACGTTGATAGGTCTCGGGTGCAAGCGCAGTAATGTGTTCAGCTTAGAGATACTAATCATCCGTTTGTCTTACATTGCTTCCATTTCAAATCAGACACACCGTCTGGCTTACCGAAATTGTTTTTACCCCTGTATGCAGTTGTCAGGGAACTTCAAAAAGTTCCTTGCCCTCAGACACACTGATCAGACGAAGATCTGGTCAGCAGTCTGGTGGTCATGGCACAGTGGCACCACCCGTTCCCATTCCGAACACGGAAGTGAAACGCTGTTGCGCCGATGATAGTTGGGCGATAGGCCCTGCGAAAGTAGGTCGCCGCCAGTTTATAAACCCCCCTCTTCAGCAATGAAGAAGGGGGTTTTTTTGCTCTCGTGTCTCGTGAAATCCCAAAGACTCGCCTCTGAAGGATAGCACACCCTCGAAAGAGAGATTACCCAGTGGTGACTTCGATAGGATTTTAGCATCAACTGCGCCGGACTAGCCCGCCTGTCGATAGGGCTTCATTTCCGTCCGCGCTCAAAGTTACGACTCTTCTATTAAGGCAATGATTAAGACTTGAGTGATCATTTTGAGATCACCTCTAGCCCGCTAGTTAATAGCGCCGTCCAAGAAAGACGCAGAGCACACGTGCGTCTGTGGCAGTTTCATTGAAGAGCCGATGATTGGTCTCTGCGTCAAAATACAGGCTATCGCCAGCTTCCAGTTGGTAGGTCTCTTGATCGAACTCAAAGGCGACTTTACCTTCCAGCACGATCAAAAATTCTTCTCCTTCATGAGGCATGGCCTCGACTCGCCCCCCATGTGCGGGAATACGCAGTTCAAATGGGTCCATGGCGCGGTCCGCCCGCCGATGTGCCAGGGATTCATAGTCAATGTTGGACTGGGTGCGGTCGCGTTCGATCAACTTCCTTTCATCTCGTCGCACGATACTGATACGAGGTCGGGCATCTAGACCATCCAATAAGACGGAGAGCTTCACCCCGAGCGCTTCACTGAGTTTAGCGAGAGTCGGCAGGGTGGGGGTCACTCGAAAGTTTTCCACCTTGGAAAGAATGCCTTTGCCGACTCCAGACGCAGCGGCAACTTCATCCAACGTGAGGCCTTTATCGAGGCGGGTTTGCCGCAGCCGTTGAGCGAGTTCGACCAGGTTCATGACTTGGGCGGGGTTGCTTTTTCGCCGCCTATCATTACATCCACCTGCTGGCCTACATAGAGCTGTTTTCCCTCAGGGATTGAGAGTTCATAGATGACTTGCAGGACTCGGGTATCCACGCGTTCCGTGCTCGCTCCCGTCAGGGATTGTTTGGGAATAACGAACGGCTCAATCCGAACAAATTTCAGAGGTAAGGCTGATTTCGAATCACCTTTCACATAAGCGACTGCATCTTCATCCTTGCGGACCTGCGTGGCATTCTGTTCATCCACATCGGCACGGATTTGCAGCTTGTCCAAATCACCGAGGATCATGGCAGCCAAGCGATTTTGAATGGAGGCGAACTCTCCTTCACGGATGTTCACTTGAAGGATGGTGCCAGGGCGGGGGGCTCGGATGGTGAGGCGCTCGATGAGCATTTGAATCTGTTTTACATCCGCCTGGGCGGCTGCGAGCTGCGCTTCGGCGGAGCCTACCTGTGCCTGGGCGACCGTGAGGTCATTGCTACGGTTCCTCACGTCATCCTGACTCACGGCACGCTGATCTGTAATGGATTTGAGGCGATCCAGATTGTCCTGAACCTTGAGCTTCTGGGCCAGCGCAACATCGAGCTGGGCCTGATTGACCGCGATTGAGGCCTGGGCCTGGATCAGTTGTGCCTGCAGTTCGCGGTCATCTAGTTGCAGCAAAGCATCGCCCTTATCGACCTGCTGACTTACCTTCACCAGGACCTTCGTCACCAATCCCGCGATGGGGGTACCAATGGCTACATTTTCTTCACGGGCCTCAATGATGCCGGTAGCAGCCAAGCGTGTGCCCACTGGCTTTTCGGGAGGCTTCACGGGTGGGGGCGGGATCGCCGTCTCCTGAGCGCGGATTTGATCCAACACCTGAGTCATGCTGAACACGCCGAAAACGGCGACAGCAATGGTGCCATAACGGACGACGAGGGGGAAGATGTTCATGAAGGAAACCGGAAGCTGTCTCAGGATACGCCTCACCCTGCGCCAGGATCAAAAATCCTCAACTGGTAGGCACCTGCTTCTACATTACTACCGAAAATTATTGGCAGTTAGCATAGGGCTCCCCAGATCTAAATTGTCCCATTGAGTTCATGCCAACGCCTTTCAATCAAGGTGCTATAGAAGATGGGAGTCAATCCGTAACAGCCAAGAGAGTAAGCTTCATTGGTTTCCACCAACAAGGTGCGCCCATCCGTTGTCACTCCAAAGTCAATGCCGTATGCAGCCGGTGCCGCCCTATAAGCTGACACTGCGTTATCCACCACTCTGACGTCAGGGAAGACTCGAAAATCGCCTTTGTAATGTTTGAGATCCAGAATTTCTCCATCTAGCACAAAGGCACGGTATTCGGAGACAAACTCAACTACATCGGAACACACAACAGGGTATTCCGGAGGAACGTGAGCCGTTGCAATCGTATCTCTGAATTCGCGAAACACAGCCCCTGCGAATAGCTTTCGGTCTGCTGGGACGGGTTTCACGAAAATAGAAGCTCCTTCCGCGACGAGATTCCTGGCCTGCTGCATGGTTGATGCCCAGACCTTGCGCCCTGCGAACGATTCCAACACCGATGGTATAGAGGACAACTCAGGAACTGCAATACCGAGGCGGGCAAGAGCCGCCACCACGACAGGAATGCCGCCGGCGACAGGTGTGTCAGCGCTGAGTTCAAGAAGATCTATCTCGTGAAACTCAAAAAAACGCACCTCATAGCCCTTGTCACGGAATCCAAGGAATGCCGTCAATGTATTGATGTTGGTAAACTCGCCGTGATGCTTTTGGACGTATGCACGCATCCCAACGTAGCTACTCGCTGTCTGCATCAGGAGCAAACGCGGAGAGTTCAAAAGCCCGCGGTAAAATGGCCTTTCCGCTCACTTGCCTGAAAGATTCTGCTGGTTCACCGCGCCATTCTCTGCTCACCATGACTCGTTCTTTCATTGCTTCTTTTCTCCTTTTACCGTCGCTGTTGGCTGCGGCGGATTCTGCGGACGTCATCATTTATGGAGGCAGTTCGGGCGGGATCACCGCGGCGATCCAGACGGCTCGCATGGGGAAAAAGGCCATTCTTATTGAGCCTACCCAATTCCTCGGTGGGCTGACCACGGGGGGCTTGGGAGCTACGGACATTGGCAATAAAAAAGCCATTGGCGGCATGTCGCGCGAGTTTTACGCGAATGTCTTCAAATATTATAACGACGCTTCTAAGTGGAAGCAGGAAACTCGCGAAGCTTACTTTGCCCGCAAACCCCATGGCAACACGGGCAGCGAAGACACGATGTGGACATTTGAACCCCATGCTGCTTCCGAAATTTATGACGCCATGCTGAAGCCTGTGGAAGGCAGTGTGACGGTGGTGAAGGGGGAGCGTCTGGATCTCAAAAAAGGCGTGGTGAAAGAAGGGACGAAAATCACCAAAATCGTCATGGAAAGCGGCCGCGAATTCATCGGTCCTATGTTCATTGACGCTACTTACGAGGGTGATCTGATGGCCAAAGCGGGTGTGAAGTATCACGTCGGTCGTGAGGCGAACAGTGTTTACGGAGAACAACTCAATGGTGTGCAGGTGGGGCATAGCCACAGCCATCAGTTCACGAAGAATGTGGACCCGTATGTCAAACCGGGAGATCCTAGCAGTGGGCTGTTGCCTGGCATTGAAAAAGACCCAGGTGTCGAATTCAGCGGAGACCGCAAGGTGCAGGCGTACAACTTCCGCATGTGCACGACGGATGATGCGGCGAATCGACGCGATTGGGAAAAGCCTGAGAATTACGATGAGCGCTGGTTTGAGCTGGCGCTGCGTAATGTCGAAGCTGGGGACGAACGCATTTCCTGGGCACCGGGTTGGATGCCAAATCGCAAGACAGACACGAATAATAACTTTGCCATCAGCACCGATTTTATCGGTCAAAACTGGGACTATCCGGAGGCCGATTATGAAACGCGGGCGAAGATTTGGAAAGCCCATGAAGACTGGCAGAAGGGACTGATGTGGACCTATGCTCACCACCCACGTGTGCCGAAGAACATTCAGGCTGCTTTCCAAAAGCTGGGGCTGGCGAAGGATGAATTCACCGATAACGACAATTTCCCGCGCCAGCTCTACGTGCGTGAGGCCCGGCGCATGATCGGCGACTACGTGATGACGGAGAAGAACTGCAAGCGCCTGGAAGTCGTCGAGGACAGCATTGGCATGGGCGCCTACAACATGGATAGCCACCACATCCAGCGTTATGTCACGAAGGAAGGTTTTGTGAGAAACGAAGGGGATGTGCAGGTGCGCAGCCGCCCTTACCCCATCAGCTATCGCAGCATTCGTCCCAAGGCTTCTGAATGCACCAATCTGCTGGTCCCGATTTGCCTCAGCGCCAGCCACATCTCTTATGGCAGCATCCGCATGGAGCCTGTCTTCATGGTCACAGGTCAGAGCGCTGCCACGGCTGCGGTGCATGCCATTGAGCAAGGGACGACTGTCCAGGGCATTGACTATGAGAAGCTGAAGGAGCGTTTGTTGCAGGATGGCCAAATGCTGGACTTTGAGTCCCCACCGATCCCTGAGGTGAGTTCCTTCAAAAAGGCAAGTTTACCCGGGATCGTGTTGGATGATAACGATGCGGAATTGACAGGCTTTGAGACGGAAGGTCATACCACGCCCGGCTTCGTGGAGCAGGGCTATCGCCATGACAATGACGAGAATAAAGGCAAGAGCCGCGCTCGCTTTACTCCTTCACTGGTTAAAGGCGGTCGCTATCAAATCGCCATTGCTTACAGTGCGCTAGCCAACCGAGCTGCGGCTGTGCCCGTGACCATTCATCACGCGGAAGGCGAAACCAAGGTGACGCTGAATCAGAAAAAAAAGCCGGATGGCGAAAATGGATTTCAACCTGTGGGTAGCTTCACCTTTGAGGCGGGTAAATCTAGCTGGGTCGAGATCAGCAATGAAGGCACAAAAGGTCACGTCATTGTGGATGCGGTGCAGTGGTTGCCAGTGAAGTGAATGGTTAACAAAAAGGGTCAAAGAAAAGGGGCTTGTGCATCACACACAAGCCCCTTTTTCATACCCTAAAGCAGGTCACTTTAGACAGTCCAAACTCAGGCTCCTAACTGGCGTGCCCACTCGATGGCGCGTAACATGCCGGTGGCTTTGTTGACAGTCTCACGGTACTCGTAGGTCGGGTCAGAGTCTGCCACCACTCCTGCACCTGCCTGGACGTAGGCTTTGCCATCCTTCAGCACGCAGGTGCGCAGGGCGATGCACGAGTCGAGGTTGCCATCAAAGCCGAAGTAACCCACGGCACCGGCATAGGCGCAGCGTTTGCTTTTTTCGACCTCGTTGATGATGGACATGGCGCGGACTTTGGGACTGCCGCTGACGGTGCCGGCGGGGAAGGTAGCCCGCATGACATCATAGGCGTCTCTGCCTTCATGAAGGCGACCGTCCACATTGCTGACGATGTGCATGACGTGGCTGTAACGTTCGATGATCATCAGGTCACTGACCTTGACGGTGCCATATTCGGCTACCCGGCCCACATCGTTACGGGCGAGGTCCACCAGCATGATGTGCTCGGCGCGCTCTTTGGGATCATTGAGCAGTTCATCTGCCAGGGCATCGTCTTCGGCGCGTGTTTTCCCCCTCCAGCGGGTGCCCGCAATGGGGCGGATATCGATGCGGCCATTGAGACATTTTACATGCACTTCCGGAGAACTGCCCACAAGCGAGAAGCCCTGCGGGAACTGAAGGCAGAACATGTAGGGGGAGGGATTCACATGGCGCAGCGCGCGATAGAGATCCAGAGGGGTGCCGGTGTAGTCGGTCTCAAATCGCTGAGAGGGCACCCCTTGGAAAATATCCCCCGCGCCGATGTATTCTTTCATCTTCAGCACCATGCCTTCATACTCCGCCTGGGTAGTATTGCTGACAGGGGCGGGCATTTGCTCCGAGGTGACGGGTGCGATGGTCTGCAGTGGCTTTACCGCGAGCGGCTGGGAGAGCTTCTCCATGAGCGTCGCAATCTGCTGCTGGGCCCAGGTGTAGGCCTCCTCTAGACTGGTGTGTTCATCGGTGTGGACATTGGCCACCAGCGACATGCGGCGGGTGCGATGGTCGAAAATGATGACGGTGTCTGTGATCATGTACACCATCTCGGGTAGGCCCAGTTCATCCTTGGGCGGTGGGGCCAGGGTGGGCTCGAAAAAGCGCACCATGTCGTAGCCTAGGTAACCGACTGCACCCCCGTGGAAAACGGGGATAGGGTGGGACTCTAGAGGCTGGAAGGGGGCCATGAGTTTTTTCAGCTCTTCCAGGGGATCCGTGTTGGTGGTGTAGGTGCGGACCTTGCCTCGTTCTTCGATTTCGATCTCTTTGCCTCTGGCGGTGAAGATCATGCGGGGAGAACTACCGAGCAGGCTGTAACGGCCTGAATGTTGGGTAAGCTCGGCAGATTCCAGCAGGAAGCCGCAGCGGCCATCGTGGATCTTTTGGAACGCGGACAGCGGGGTCTCGTAATCGGCCGTCAGTTCTGCGACCACTGGCACAAGGTTGCCCTTCTGTGCGAGCGTGCGAAAGGTGGTCAGATCAGGCTGGAGATGCGGGGCAGACATGGCGGGAGAGAGGGCGGCCACCATAAAGAAGCCGTGTGGCCCTGCAACCGCCTTTCCCTATAGGATGTGGGGACGGGGCGCTTACTTTTTCACCTCAATGCCGAAGAGCGGGAGAGATTTTTGGACGGATTTAGTCACGCCCCAAGAGAGAGGAATCACAACGACGAGCCAGATGAGGATAGCTTTCATGGGGCAATCAGGCGATGGTTTTGACGTGATGTTTAGCATCCACCGGACGGACGAGTAGGTTTGCCAAGAGGCCGACCGTGAGCAGGCCAATCATCAGGTGAAAAATGGAATTGTAAGCCTGCTCTGGAGGCATGGTTTTTTTGTTGGCGACGGAGAGACGGTCCACCAGTTGAGGCCCGATGATGGCGGCCATGGACCAAGCAGTAATGAGTCGGCCATGGATGGCTCCGACTTGGTAGCTGCCAAAGAGATCTCGCAAGTAGGCTGGGATGGTGGCGAATCCGCCGCCATACATGGTGAGGATAAGCCCGGTGGCGATGACGAAGAGAGTCACACTGCCCTGGCCCTGAGTCCATGGCACGCTGAGGTAAAGCCCGGCTCCGAGAATGAAATAGATGCAGTAGATGCCCTTCCGCCCGATGATGTCCGACATGGAGGACCAAAAGAAGCGGCCCGCTAAATTGCAGAGTGACAGCAGACCGACGTAACCTGCCGCAGCGGCGGGAGTGACTTTGAACATGTCCTGAATCATCGGCGAGGCCTGGCCGAGAATGCCGATGCCTGCGCTAACATTCATGCAAAGCACGACCCAAAGAAGCCAAAACTGAGGCGTCTTCCAGGCCGTATCCACGGCCACACTGGCAGTGGTCACCAGCTTGTCAGTTTGGGCTTTAGGCACCCAACCTTGCGGTTTCCAGCCCTCTGGCGGCACACGAACGATGAAGGCTCCAAAAAGCATCATGACTGCATAAAGCCCTGCCATGATTAAGAAAGCCTCCATAGCCCCGACCGAAGTGGGGGAGGTGAATCGGGCCATCAACTCCTCTGCCAAGGGCCCGCCAATGAGAGCCCCGCCCCCAAAACCCATGATAGCCATCCCTGTGGCCATTCCGGGCCGATCAGGAAACCATTTCATGAGGGTGGATACGGGCGCAATGTAGCCTAGCCCGAGGCCAATGCCGCCGATGATGCCATACCCAGCATAGAGCAACCAAAGTTGATGAAATTTGACCGATAAGGCCGCGAGTATCAGGCCACTACAAAAGCAGATCATGCTGGCGACCATCGTTTTCCGTGGGCCGCTGCGCTCCACCCATTTGCCAAAGACTGCCGCAGATAGGCCTAGTAGAGCAAGGGCGATGGAATAGGCCACTCCGACATCGGCCTCGGTCCAGTCGCCGGCCCCAGGAACTGTGATGCCCAGGACTTTGGCTAGTGGTTTCTTAAATACACTGAAGCCGTACACTTGGCCGATGCACATGTGTACAGCGATAGCGGCGGGAGGAACAAGCCAGCGGGAGAAACCCGGGCCGGCGATGGTGGCGTCGCGGGAGAGGAAGGACATGCGCTGCCTGTTCTAGCGGGGCGCATCCCTCCCTGGCAAGAAGATTATCTTGCTGCCGAGCGTCACTATTTCGCCTTCTTGGTCGCCGCCTTTTTAGCCGTGGCTTTTTTGGCTGGGGGGGTTGCCTGTGGAGTAGGGGAGACCGCTTTTTTAGCCTTTGGAGCTGGCGGCTCAGCGAGGGGGAGGCTGGCAGCCCAATCATTCACATGTACCCAGTCTTCAGACCTTTCTTCACGCACGTAGTCGCTATCTGCGAGGAGGCCGCGATTGTAAAAGCTGAGCATTTCAGCTGTTGGGAAGGGGCCAAATTCAACAAAGGAGCGGCTGAGGTAGAGAGCGTCTTTCATAGATGTCTGATTAGGTGTCGTTTGAGGGTATCACTTGGAAACCTTCGGGTTAAACACTCAAGCAACTTCCTTGCCACGTTGCTGCCCTAGGTCGGCTGGTTGTTACAACCATGCAATGCGCATTTTTGGCATCTCACACTAGGCAAAATGCAATCACCTTTTGTTGAGTGTTGGTTCGTTAGGGGGTGATCATCATCCAGCGGGTGATTTCCATTTTGGAAGCTAGTTCCACCACGCGGATTTCCCAGGTGCCGGGGTCTTCATTCGAGGCGATATCAAGTGGCAGGGTCACTAGGCCGTTTTCTGCGGCGTAAAAGCCACTGCCTTCAGCGGGTTTGCCGTTGGCATCGCGTACTTCGATCTGTAGGGGGACCACAGCTTTGAGCGGAGATTCCTGGGTGGTCGTGAGGGTGACGTGCAACTCTGCTCTATGACCGCGTTTGGCGCTCACAGGCAGGTCGGCTTGGAGCTTTAGCAAAGGCTTAGGGAGGATCATATACAGGTGCCCTGCACAAGGGCCGAGATCCACCTTCCAGTGAAGCTTGCCAGTGGAATCCCGCTGCGGGATGATGAGGCTGCCACGTGTAAGATCATAGATACTGGCGCTGTCTTGGTGCAGCGTGATCGTGGCTTGGGTGGGCAGACCATTTTCTAAAACGAGACCATGCTGGCCCACGTAGGTGCCAGCCTCGCGGCGATCATTGATGGCAAAAAGATAGAGTGCTTCGCCAAACCGACGCGTGCGCAGGATGATTTCAGGACTATCTGCCGTAACCTTGGGCTGGAGGCCGAGCGCGGTGACTTGAGGCCCCAAGGTGGCTGCCAGAGAGAGCAGCTTGGCTTTGTCTCCCGCTGCATTTTTTTCCCGCTTGTAGCTGGGTAAGACGAAATCGGCTTTCAGGGCTGGGCACAGAAATTCATCCCCGATGATCTTGCCTCCTTTCTTCTGCCATTCCTGGATACGTTTGACGGCCGATTCAGTCAGGACATCGCACTCTGGCATGACCAGGATTTTGCGGCCGCTGAGACCGTTCTTCAAAAGCGTTTCTTCAAACAAAACATCCGTCCTCACATGGGCATGTTGCAAAGCCATCCAGACATCGGCCGACCAGCCGTTGTTAGATCCGTAACCACCACGGCGGGCGAACATCTGGGCGGTGAAGCTTTCAAAAAAAGCCACCTCGGCGCGTTCGTCTGGCAGACTCATCAGCGTGGGACCCAGGGGGCGGATGATATCATGGATCAGCTCTTTTAGGACGTGGACAGTATTGGGATTGGTGTAGCGATAGCCTCCGGGGCTGTCCGTCTGGACCAAAGACTGCCAACCGTGGTACATGATGCCTTCGACGGGGCGTGAGATCATGGTCCAAAAAGCTTCCTTCAGATGCATGGGGGCGATGGTGATGTAGGCGGCTTCGGGATCATGGTCTTCCCAGGCGACGCTTTCCCGCGGTTGGCCCATTTTGATGGGGGCTGTCTGGCTGCGATACCAGATGAGCTGGGTCATTTTCATCACCCGCTGGCGGCGGCCACTGGCCTCACTCATGGCTAGCAGTTGATCCGTGCAAAGGCCGATGCGTTGAGGATCTGGGTAGGTGTAGGTCCAGTGAGAAAGCACATCCACCGTGCCACCTGCGCCACTGATGCTGGGCTGGCGTACAGCAGGATCAAAGAACGTCCAGTGGTCGCGATGCACGCTGCTTTTGATGCCTTTGTTGAGGGCGCTGTGCAGGCCATTCCAGCCATCGCCCACGGTCCAAAACCAGCGGTAGTATTTGAGCAGGGGATGATCATCGGGGATCACGCGATTGGCTGGGAAATCCTTCAGCTTCGTCCAGTCCACTCCGCTACGCAGATTCACCTCGGCAGGAATATCCGCTTGAGCAAACTGGCGGTAGTTTGCGCGGTCCACGGCATTGAAGGAGGGGCGGGAGGCATCGCGTACTTCGGTATTGATCAAGGTCGCCGCGAAAGCGGGATGTTGGCCATAGGCGCGTGAGATGCTGCGGCCTAGCTTTTCAAAAAACGGCACCAGATCTGGCGTGGAGGCAGCGATGGCTGGGCGCTCGTAAGGCTTGCCCGTGCGGTCCACCTGCAGGAGTTCCGGTTTGGTCTCTAGCCAGTGTCCGGGGGATAAACTGGCGACAACTTTCAAGCCCTGCGCAAGGGCTTCATCGAGAGTTCGGCGTTGCCTGTCTATTTCTTCAGGAGCTCCAGGCGGAGGGGTCTTTTGATTGTCCATTCGGGTGGCCCAGATTTCCTCAAGTGCGGAGGCGCGCAGGCCGATGAAGTGGGTGAAGCCGATGTCCTTCAGTCGCGTCATTTCCTCGGGGCCAGCTCCCCACATTACCACAGGCATGGAGGGAGCAGGGCGGGGGATGATCTCAAAGCTCTCCGTCACATCGGTGAAGGCTGTGCCCGCCTGTAGCCGGGCTTGCAGCGTGTATTTGCCTGCCTTCAGGCCGGTGTTGATGGCAAAGCGTATCGTGTGTTCCGCACCCGCTCGAAGTTCGGGCAGGGGGTAGTTTTGTTTTTGATCGCCAAAAGTGACTTCTAAGAGTGCCCCGGTCACGTTCTCCTTCCGCAGATTTTTGCAGCGGAGAAGCACAGGTTCACTGGCCTCCATCCGCTGCCAGACATGGCGTGTACTGGAGAGGGTGAGGGCGAGAGATTCAAACTGACGCGCGCCTTCGCAAAGCCGCACTTCATCCATGAAACCGGGGAAGCCCGCGTAATTGCTGCCCACCCGATCTCCCAGATGCAAAGGTTTGGTGCCTGCGACCACTCCAGTATAACCAGGTTTCGTCACACGATTGAGGAGGCAACCGTTTCGATAAAAAGTAACGGTGCCAGCGGCATCATAGGTGAAGGCCACGTGCTGCCAATCTGTAGGTAGAGCGAGAGGCTGTGAATGAAATGTTTCTGAAGTCATGCCGAAACCGAGAGTGACGATCAAGTGGCGAAGTCCCGCTTTGTCAGGTTCAGAAATTTGCCAGGCATAGTCGGTGTGGTTATCCGGAACATAACGTTTGTCCAGCAGGTAGCAGCGCCCGGTTTTGGCGAAGTCGGCCTTGGGCTTTATCCACATCTCTATCGTGAACGGGCCCGAGGGACTCAGTGGGGCAGTGCCTGTAACACGAAGCGAGTGGGCCTTGTCAGAAACGGGGAAACCGGGAAAGGACTCAAATCCTAGCCCATGCCGTCCTTCGGCGCGGAGGGCAGCGCCATGGGCCACGAGTTCATGGCCTTTGCCAGAACTGTCTTTCAGCTCCGCACCGTCATCGAATTTCCAATATCCTAGCACTTGCTTGCCTTGAGCCTCATCGCCTGTGTAACCGCTCTCCCAGGTTTCTTGGAGAGCAATGACAGGGAGGGCCGCAAACAAAAGGGCTGGTATGAGCAGTCGGTGCATGGTCAAGCACACAATACCCGGTTAAAAGAGAGGATGTTGCGGGCAGGTGTGGCTTTGCCATCACTTGGCAGGATACTTTATGAGGAAGAGGGCCCTCGGTGTGAAACTCGGGCGAGTGAGTGGCGTTCCTTTAGGTAGGGGGGAATGGCCACTCTGCCCCCATTGAGTGATGACCTTCAATACCCCCTAGAGATTCAAGCGGAAGAGATGTAAACAGTTTACGATCACCCATGGAAAAAACGGAGGCCACCACCTTTCAGACCACTCGCTGGTCCATGGTGAGACGTGCGGGGGATGAGGAAGATCCTCAGGCTTCGGAGTCACTGGCTCAGCTATGTCAGCTCTACTGGAGACCGCTCTTTGTTTATTGTTACGGCACTGGGCGCAACCGGGCGGATGCGGAAGACCTGACGCAAGGTTACTTTACCCAGTTGCTGGCGCGGGATTCTTTGAGGTTGGCAGACCCCATGCGTGGGAAGTTTCGCACTTTCCTGCTGACCTCGTTTAAAAATTATCTCACAGATGTGCATCGCCAAGGCCAGGCTGCTAAGAGAGGCCGTGGAGCTACCCATGTGCCCTTTGAGCTGGATCTATCCGAAGGTTATCTCATTGAACATGCAACGGAGGCGGAACCCGAACTTGCTTATGATCGCCAATGGGCGCGTGATCTGGTGCAGAGGGCTACCGCCCGACTGCGAGAAGAATACACTGCTAGTGGGAAAGGGGAGTGGTTTGAAAACGTGGCAGGTGAAAAAGCAGGGGCCTGTGGCTATCTGGAGTTGGCCGCGCGTTTTGGCAGCACGGAGGATGCCGTGAAAAGCTTTGCCCTCCGGGTTCGAAAACGTTTTCGCATGCTTTTGGAGAGGGAGATTGCAGATACGGTGGCCTCCCCAGATGAAGTCCAGTCGGAGATGGCCTACTTGGCGGAGCTTCTCAGAGGTTAATCCGACACCTGCCCGCGCCCTCTTCGTACATGAGCATTGTGCTAGATTCTCCTTCCACTTCTTGCCCAGACTGCGGGGCCATTCTGCCTGCTGGTTCGGGCGCTCTCCTCTGCCCGGTTTGCGTACTGCTGGAGGATGCGGAGGAATTGCCGCCTTTACCGAGTTATACGTTGTTAGGTGAAATCGCCCGTGGTGGCATGGGCGTGGTGTATCGGGCGCGGCAGGAAAGACTGAGGAGAGTGGTGGCGGTGAAGATTCTCCCAGGTGCTGCCTTTTCGTCGCAAGAGTTTCGGCAGCGTTTCCAACGTGAGGCCGAGACGGCAGCCAGTCTGAATCATCCCAATATCGTGGCGATCCACGAAATCGGTGAATTGTTAGGCCAGCCTTTCATTGCGATGGAGTTGGTCGAGGGGCTTTCTCTGGGGGAACGGTTGCAGAGGGATAGACTCACTCCAGAGTTTTCCGCTCACATCATCAGGCAGGTGGCGCGAGCGGTGGCACATGCCCATGAGAGAGGGGTGATTCACCGAGACTTGAAGCCTTCGAACATCTTATTGAGGGATGAGATGGAGCCTATGTTGACCGATTTTGGGTTGGCGCGTTTTACTCAAACGGGGCATACGCTCACGCGCAGTGCCCAGAGCCTGGGTTCACCAGGTTACCTGCCTCCTGAACGCGTGGGTCTTCATGAAGGATCTC
Source organism: Prosthecobacter dejongeii (assembly GCF_014203045.1). NCBI lineage: Bacteria > Pseudomonadati > Verrucomicrobiota > Verrucomicrobiia > Verrucomicrobiales > Verrucomicrobiaceae > Prosthecobacter > Prosthecobacter dejongeii. Next base: position 245,182 of record NZ_JACHIF010000011.1, on the reverse strand, counting down.
CCGCGATGGCTGAAGATGTGTATGGACTGGGGGCCGTGCTCTACCATTGCCTCACCGGGAGACCTCCTTTCGTGGCCGATTCCGTGGCGGCTCTGCTGGCGGCGACCGAGATGCAAGAGCCAGTGGCCCCGCGCTTGCTCAATCCTTCGATCCCGCTGGATTTGCAGACCATTTGCCTGCGCTGTTTAGAAAAAAAACCTGCTTCTCGTTATGCCAGTGCGCAGGAAGTGGCGGATGAGCTAGATCGTTTTCTTCGAGGCGATTCCATCCTCGCGCGGCCCGTTAGCACCTGGGCGCGAGTTTTTCGTCGGGCGCAAAGACAGCCTGTTTTAGCGGCATTAAGTGTCGCTTTGGTTCTAGCGATCATTGCTGGCACCTTGGGCTCCGTCCTTGGTTGGCAGCACGCAGCGCGGGAGGCCGAAGCTCGGCGTGTGGAGCTTTATTCTAGCAACATTGCAGCAGCGGCAGGGGCGATGAATGCGGGGTTGCCTGCTCAAGCGCGCAGCCTTCTTCGGGATTCTGTGCCGGAATTAGGTGAGCGTGATTTACGCGGCCCCGAATGGCACTTGCTACAGCATTTGATGAACCCGCAGGAGTTGTTTTCTATTTCAGCTCATGGCCATATTCTCACCACGCTGGACTGGAGCCCGAGTGGTCAATGGCTGCTGAGTGGTGCCCATGAGGGATCCCTAAAGTTGTGGCGTCTGGATAAAGCCGGGCGGCTGAAAATGGAACAGCAGATTTTGGCTCCCGGTAAGCCGCGATTGAATCAGGTGAAATGGCTGGATGAAGAGTCATTTATATGTGCCGAATCAAATGGTGTCATTCGTCTGCGCAAGCTCGGGCAGGACCAACCGATTTGGGAGATCAAAGGCGTACAGTTCTCGCTGGCCAAACAAGCAGGTTTACTCGCAGTGAGTTCACGAGGGCCTTTTTATTATGAGCCGGCGGGTGAAATCACTCTTTGGAAGTTGGGCGAAGGGGCTCCCTCCCCATGGAAAACGCTGCCTCAGCCAGGGCGAGTTCTGGCGTTATCTCGTGAGGGAGATCGGTTGGCTTTTTCCAGACCCCATGTGGGGCGTGCTGACATGGAAAGCGGTCTTTGGTTAGTGAACTTGAAAAACGATCATGAGCCTCCTCGACTGCTACCCACGCCAGGCCCGGTTTGGTCACTGCAATTTGCGCCTGATGGTCTGAGCTTGGCTGTGTCCTTATTTCAAGGTGGGGCAGACGTGATTCGATTTTCCATGCCTGGTGCAGAGCGGCTGCCGTCTTTAAAGGGGCATTCCTTAAGGCCTTGGTCGGTGACGTTTTCAGCCGACTCGCAAATGCAGATCACGACCTCCTCTGACCGCTCGATTCGCGCTTGGAAAGACGGGCGAGAGGTCGCACAGCTCTCTGCTGCACATGAAAATGAAATCTGGTGTGCAGCCCTGCATCCCCAAGGCCAATACTTGGCTACAGGGGATAAGGATGGCGTTCTGAAAGTCTTTGGTTTTCCCTTGGCCGGGGATCGCCTGGCGGCCCTGGCTCGTTACGCCCACTCGCGTTATGAGCCTTTGATCTTTACCCCAGATTCAAAAGCGATTTGTTTGGCTCAAGGCCAACAAACGATGCAACAAAGCTTTCTCAAGGAAGCCTCGAAAAAGTTAGTGCTGCCCGCCCCATCGGTTGGTTATGATGATCAAGGTCAGCTATGGGGCTGGAATCGCAATAAGGGGGTTTTGAGCCGAGAAGATGGCGAGCTTTCATGGTCGTTGGGGGCTGCAGGAAGCACTTTTCTCAAAACAGGATTCAGTTACAATGGAGCGTATTTTTATAGCCTTCAGGTCCCAGGCCATGTGGTGAGGCTCGAGATCCAAAGTGGCCGGCGGGAAGTTGTACCCCAGCTACTTACGCAGCCTTTGTCAGGTGAGTCCGAGGTCAAAGCCGCGAAGCTGTCGCCAGATGGGCGCTACTTTGCGGTCGCTTCATGGCAGGAGCTGGCTCTGCATGATTTTAAGACAAATCGGACCCAGCGTTTTTCCAATGATCCGCATTGGGCACGTGATATTGCGTTTTCTCCCGATGGCGAGTGGATGGCGACTGCGGGTATCAATGGTCATATCCACTTGCGGCATCTGCCCCAAGGGCAGCTCAAGGCGGTGCTGAGAGGTCACATCGAAGAGGTTTCTGGCGTGGCTTTTTCACCCGATGGGCAAACGTTGGTGTCTTCAGAAATTGGGCTAGGGCTGCGTTTTTGGCGGATGGATACGCGGCGAGAGGTGTTTTATCTGCGACTCGAAAAGACAACTGAGGCACTGCGTTTTTCCCCTGATGGACGGTGGTTAGCGGTGGGCCTCTGCGAGGCTGAAGCAGCCCCCGAAACCGGGCAGGTTCTGCTGCTGCCAGTAGCGTCTTCTCCTGAGCCGTAGATTTTTTTCTGCCTCGCGCCACCTCAGATCCAGAGTGCCGTAGAGGAGGAGTGGACTCATTCCACTTCATGAAAATCTCTTCTCTTATCTTAGGCGCTCTCGCGCTCATCTGCTTGGGCCGTCCAGCATTGGCGGTGCCCCCGGTCAATGATAACTTTGCCGCTGCCACTGTTCCGATTTTGGGTGTTACCTCCATTAGCACGACCGTCGAAGCGACGGTGGAGGCAGGGGAGCCGGGGCACCGTCGTTTTGGCGTGCTGCCCATGCGTACGGTGTGGTATCGTTACACGCCCGACTTCAATGGTTACATGCAAGCCGATACCACAGGCAGTGCAGGGGATACCAGCCTGGCCGTTTATCGCGGTACTGCCCTGACGAAGCTGACACTGGTAGCCAAGAATGATGATAACGAAGGCACGACTCGCGCTAAACTGCGACTGGCTGTGACCAAGGGCACCCCCTACTACTTTGTGGTAGATACCTTTGCCGAGAGGGACATTCAGTTCTTGCTGACTCCTCTGATTCAATTCCAGTCGGTTTCCTTCGAGTCTGCGCTGGCAGTGAGTGTGGACTTTCAAGACCCCACGATGGAAGACTACGGCAAGGTCATCTTCACCTTAACGGACAAAGGTGCGGTGAGTGGCAAATTGATGATGGGGATGAAAACCTATCCCTTTGTCTCTGCGGTATCGCCAAGTTTGGCTGTATCCGTTTCAGTACCTCGTTTGGGCCAGTTGCCCGTGAATGTGGTCATGCAACTGGAGGTGACTGGCAATGGCAGTTTGAAACCCCGGGCGGGTCTCCTTGCTAGCGTGGGAGATAAGTCTGTCGTGACTTTTGCCAGCCTAGCTCCTGTTTTCACCAAGGTGTCTCCTTGTCCGCGCACGGGGATGTACAATTATGTGATCGATGATGATGTAGGTTTTGGATACAGCATCTGCAAACTCACCATCAGCCCGACAGGGCTTTGCACGGGCAAAGGGTGGTTAGGAGAAGGGACGCCTTTTGTTTTTTCCACTCGCCTGCTCAATGACAGCAATGGACCGGACCAGACGCTAACCAACAACGGGAGTTTTTGCCACCACAGCTACATGGGTGGGACGAAGAGCCAGCTCACTGCGACGGCCAGCCTGCTTTCGAACTTTAGCATTTTTTCGGGTCGGGTGGAAACGGTGCTGGCGGGAAAGGCGGATTTTTTCCGTCAACCAGCGGCAAAATTAGGGGCTAAGTATCTGTCTCTAGGCTGTGAGTCCCATGCAATGCGGATCGGTGGTCGTGACTACTTTGTGCCACCTGCGGGAAATCGGGTGGACGCTGCTTTCAATGGCAATGCTGGTGCGGTGAATGGTAACACGCAGGCGGATGGGGTGAACATTCCCACGAACTTGACTCTGACGACGGACAATCTGCTTGAACCGCTGGGGCTTAACCTCACTCGTTACTTCGTCAAAGTGGATGTCAAAACGGGGATGGTGACGGGCATCGCAGATGGGTTGGATGTGGCGATTCCTAATGGTGCGACGAATAAAAACATCTACCCAGTGAGAGGAATTTTGATCCCCTCGCGTTCAAGTGGTGGATTTGCCCCTGGCTTTTACGGGCATGTCATAGGTCCTAAAGATGCAGGGCCATTCACCCTGCTCCCTGCTCCTTGAGGTCTTACGAGACGGTGTCCTCACCACGCCCGCAGCCAAAGGCTGAGTGGGCGTGGTGAAAGCTGGCCAGGGTTTCTGGTTTCTTGCAGGGCGAGAATCCTGGTGAAGGGTGGATTTACAGTTGCTGGGTCAGGTAGCCCTGGGCAACCTGGGACAGGTTTTGCACGCACGCTCGGGTCTGCATGCTGAGACTGAAGAGACCCTTTCACTGTCTTTTTCTGACATGTGATTGCGTTTTGTGATAAAAGAACTCATCGCTTTTGTTGCGAAGGTGGTCGGAGTGGGTTCACATCTCCCGTCATCATGCCACCCCCTCCAGGCATCACTCCGCCCGCCTCGGATATCGTCACCCTCAGTCTCATCTCGCACACGAATGCGGGGAAGACCACACTTGCCCGTACCCTGCTGCGTCGGGATGTGGGAGAGGTGCGAGATGCCGCCCACGTCACCCTCTTTAATGAGTCCTACACTTTGTTAGAAGAAGACGCACGTCTGCTACGGCTGTGGGACACTCCAGGCTTTGGCGATAGTGCGCGCTTATTAAAGCGGCTGCAACGCGAGCGTAATCCGGTGTTATGGTTCCTATCTCAAACATGGGATCGCCTCACCGATAAGCCTCTGTGGTGCAGCCAGCAGGCGCTGAAAAACGTGCGTGATGAAGCCGATGTGGTGCTTTACCTCGTCAATGCTACCGAGCCTCCCGAAGTCGCTGCATATATTGCCCCAGAGATGGAGATTTTAGGTTGGACGGGTAAACCGGTGATGGTTTTGCTGAATCAAACAGGTCCCCTGGAATCGCAAGAAACCGATGAAGCGGAGATGACCGCCTGGCGTGAACATCTGAAAGGTTATGTCTTTGTCCGGGATGTTCTGCGCATGGATGCGTTCGCCCGCTGCTGGGTGCAGGAAGATCGGCTGATGGAGTCGCTCGCTCCCTTGTTAGCTGAACGTAAGGCCGATGCCTTCAAGCACCTGAAGCGTGCCTGGCATGAGCGGAATGTGGACGTCTTTCGCCAGTCCTGCCGGGTGCTGTCCGAGCTGCTCACTGCGGCGGTATTAGATGGTGTGGCTGTGCGCAATGAAACATTGCTGGAGCGAGTGGGCATAGGCCGAACCGACCTCAATAAGGAGTATCAAGAGGCTAGAGAAAAACTAGCCACACAGTTGGCAGACCGCATCACAGCCACGACGAATGCACTCATCCGCCTGCATGGTCTAGAAGGGGAGTCCGCTCGCGCCCTGGGGGCCTTAGCCAAGGATCAGTTTCATTCACCTCAGCCTGTGCCCGAAGCCATCTGGAGCGTGGTGGGCAGTGTGGCAGGTGGGGCCATGGGCGGGCTCATAGCAGACTTGAAGATGGGTGGCATGACGTTCGGCGGTGGGGCCCTTCTTGGCGGCTTAGCCGCGGGTCTCGGTGCGTATGCCTTGATCAAGAGCTACAATCTCGTGCGAGGTGGTGATCAACGACTGCATTGGTCACGAGAGCACTTCCGTGAACAGGTGCGTTTAGCCATGCTGACTTACCTCGCCGTGGCTCACTTTGGTCGTGGTCGTGGTGAATGGCAGGAGTGTGTGGAGCCTGCTCATTGGAATCAAGTGGTGGAGCAAGTGCTGGATGAACATGGCGATGGTGTGGATCGTCTTTGGAAAGAGGGCGTGGAGAAGGGTGGGATGCCTGATGCTCTTTCCAAGTCGGCTTTGCCACTCGTTACCGATTGTCTCTCATGCACACTCGCGCGCTTGTATCCTGAGGTCACGTTTGATGCGTGAATCAGGATGCATGGGAGACATCCTGTGTTTTTAAAGAAGGCCACTCCATCTTCGAGTGATGACCTGAAACAAAGAGACCCTCCGGCATGCGGAGCCGGAGGGTCTGGTTTGCGATCCAGCAACCAACAACAGTGAGGATCGTTTGGCACGAAAGTCTTAGCTGAGGAAGCTGCAACATCGTGGCCTGCCAAGCGCAAGGCTTCGACAGACGCCGTAAGGTTAAAAAGTTTTACCCTTCCCGTCAACCCAAGGGGTTGTTTTTTGCAAAAACGTGAGGTTTTCTCATTTTTGACATCTGCTTTTGTGCGAAAAATCTGATAATTTTAGAAGAAAGGCGCTTGACAGTCCTGTGTATAAATGACTGTTCATGTGAATAAGTGCAATAAGAAAGGCGGGGTTTATCCCCTCTCAAAGGGATCCTTTCCCTGGAAAGATGCGTTAACCTTGAGTCGTTTCTTCCTCCCGCCCTACCTGTCGGTTTGTGGCCCGGCAGACTTCCGTCAGCGAAACTGATTGAAGATGTGCCGGACGCGCTGACTTTGGCGGCCCACCCCCAGCCAGGAATTTTTCACATGGTTATCCCCCGCATTCATCGCACTGCCTCGTGGTCCGCACTTGCTGCGTCCCTGCTGACTTTTTCGCTCCAGGCCAATGATTGGTCCAACTGGCGCGGCCCCCTCCAAAACGGCGTGAGTTTGGAACATTACACGGGTGCAGGCAAATTGCCCGAAACAGCCGCCTGGACTTACGATGCGCGCAGTCGCGGCACGCCTGTCATTGTGGACGGGAAGGTGATTCTTTGGGGCTATCGTGGTGAAACGAGTGATTTGATTGAGCTCTTGACCGTGCTAGACGCCAAGACTGGAAAGAAGCTCTGGGAAGTGGAAATCTCCGACTACCTGAGTGATTCCATTTACAATCGTTACTCCATCGGTGCTCCGACAGTGGACCCAGAGACGAAGCGCATCTACCTGGTCAGCAATGCTGGCGTGTTTGTATGCTATGAGATGGATGGGAAAAAGGTCTTTGAAATCCCTCTGATGGAGGATTTCGGCCGCATGACCTTCCCGAATGCTCGTGTGGGAAGTCCTGTCATCGAAGGAGATCTGGTCATCACTCACTTCATTTTCTCCAATTGGGGTGCCGATGGTCCTGCGGCTGATCGCGCTTATGCTTTTGATAAAAAAACGGGGGAACTGGTGTGGTGGGCGCTTCCGGGCGTGAGTCCGCCTGTGGATAGCTCCTTCTCCACCCCTGTACTGGAGACCCGCGATGGCAAACGTGTGATGTATTACACCACTGGTTGCGGGCATATCGTCTGCGTGAATGCCCGCAGTGGCAAAGCCTACTGGAAGATGCCCATTTGCAAAAACGGGGTCAATGCTTCGGTGGTGCTTCACAAGGGAAATAAACTCATCGCCATCCACGGTGACGAGAACATTGATAGCTCTGAAAAAGGCCGCATGGTAGCCATCAAGCTGCCTGAAACACTCACTGCGTCGACCACCCCGGAAGGCACTGTCCTAGCCGATGCGGAGCTGTGGCGTCTGCCACTGGGGGCAACGAGCAGCTCCCCCGTCGTGGTGGGTGACATGCTTTATCAGCTCACTGATGGTGGCGAGCTTTACTGCATCAATATCGAAACCGGTAAGGAGCTGTGGAAGAAAAAGCTCAGCAATGCCAACCTGCACTCCTCGGCTGTCTATGCTGACGGCCTTCTTTATTGTCCGATGATGGAAGGCAAGCTGGTGGTGGTGAAGCCGGGCGAGACGGATGCGGAAATTGTCCAAGAGATCAAACTCGATGGCCAGTGCCTGGGAGCCCCCTCCATTTGTGATGGTGTGGTTTACGTCACCACGACGGAAAAGCTCTACAGCTTCCCGATTCCTAACAGCGGCATCAAGTTGGATGCAGCCCCGGTGGTAGAAATCCCGAAAGCGGGTAAACCTGCCGCCTTGCAGATCATCCCGGCTGAAGTTGTCATCATGAACGGCAGCAAGCAGGCCTTCCGCATCCGCAGCGTGGATGCGAATGGCTTTGTCGTCAGCGAAGACGTCAAAGGCGTGAAGTGGGAATCCTTTATCCCGCCGACAGCCAAGGTAAAAGCCTCCATGGATGCCAAGTTCAACGATGCTGGCGAGCTGGTGGTGGCCGTGGATGCCAAGGAAAGTGCCGGGGCCTTCAAGGCCACAGCCGCAGATGGCAGCTTCGGAACCATCCGTGGTCGTGCGCTGAAAAACCTGCCTCTGACGGAAGATTTTGAGGCCTATAAGCTGGACCAAGATCAGCCTGCCGAAGGCGTGAAGTTTTCCTACCCGCCGCTGCCCTGGATCGGTGCGCGCTTCAAGTTCGACGTTCGCGAGCTCGAAGGAAACAAGGTGTTTGCTAAGACCTTTGACCGTCTGCTTTTCCAGCGCGGCACAGTCTTCGTCGCGCCTTCCCACCTGTCCAATTACACCATGCAGGCAGATGTGCGTACGGAAGGTAGCGCCCGTCTAAAGTCTGACATTGGTTTTATCAACCAGCGCTATCTCATCTGTCTGCGTGGCAATGCCAACAAGCTGGAAATCAGCTCCAACCCTGAGCGTTTGAAGGTGGAAGGAAACTTTAAAGTCTCTGCCAATACCTGGTACACCCTGAAGACCCGGGTGGATGTGAATGCTGACGGCAGTGGTGTGGTGCGAGGCAAGGTGTGGGAAAAAGGCCAGCCCGAGCCTGAAGCCTGGACTGTGGAGGCCAAAGTGGCCAAAGCTCACACCCAGGGCAGCCCCGGAATTTTTGGTTTTAGTCAGATGAACCAAAAGCGTGTGTTTTTGGACAATCTGAGCATCACTCCGAACAAGTAACTTTCCCTCCTGTCTCTACCCTTTCCATGAAGCTAAAACCCACCCTCCTCCTGGCGCTGTTGAGCGCTTCTGCCCTTCAGGCTGCCGACTGGTCCGAATGGGGCGGCGGCAAGAGCCGCAACATGGTGTCCGAAGAAAAAGGACTGCCCCTGGAATTCGAACCTGGGAAAAAGTTCGGTCCTAAGGCCGCGCCGAAGATTGCGGGCCGCCTGCGTCCGAATGCAGAAGAGGCCAACAAAGGGCCAGGTGCGGAAGATGTGGACATGAGCACCACCAAGAACTGCCTCTGGGTGGCCAAGCTGGGCTCCCAGACCTATGGCACGCCCATCATTGCCAATGGCAAAGTCTATGTGGGAACGAACAACGAGACTCCACGTGACCCGAAAAACATTGGTGATCGCGGCATCGTGATGTGCTTTGAAGAAAAGACGGGCAAGTTCCTTTGGCAGCTTGTTTCTCCTAAAATGGGCAGCGGCAAGGTGAATGACTGGGAGTATCTGGGCATTTGCGCTAGCCCCACCATCGTCGGCAATCGAGCTTACGTTCCTGGCAACCGCTGCCAGATCATTTGCCTGGATGTCGAAGGCATGGCCAATGGCAACGATGGCATGAAGGAAGAGGCCCAGTTCATGGCTGTGCCAGACAAAGATGGCAAGCTGACACCGGTGGAGCCTGGTCCACAAGATGCTGACATCATTTGGGTCTATGACATGTACAAGGAACTGGGAGTCTTCCAGCACAATGCCACGGCTGGTTATCCTCTGGTTATCGGGGATAAGCTCTTCGCCCCAACCTGCAACGGCGTGGACTGGACGCACACCAACATTCCTTCCCCTCAGTCCCCCAGCTTCATCATGCTGAATGCCAACGATGGCACTCTCATGGGGGAGATGGATCATGTGGCCAGTGAGCGCGTGCTGCATTGCTCCTGGTCCAGCCCGACCTACACGGAGGTCAATGGCAAGCCACAGATCGTCTTTGCTGCGGGGGACGGCTGGGTTTACTCAATGGCTCCAGAGACCGAGAAGAAGGATGATTTTGACATCCTCAAGGAATACTGGCGCTATGATGCAAACCCGCCTGAGTATCGCAAAAACGATGCAGGTGAGCCGATCAAGTACGTGGAATACGACGGCCCGAGCGAGATCATTGGAACTCCTGTGGTGTATGACGGGCTCGTTTACGTCGCCATTGGTCAGGACCCTGAGCACGGTGAAGGCGTGGGCATGCTGAGCTGCATTGACCCTAAAGGCACGGGTGATCTTTCCGGTAAAGCTCTTTGGACCTTCAAAGGGATCGAGCGCTCCATCTCCACCTGCGCCGTCAAAGATGGTCTGGTGTACATCGCCGATTACACAGGTCGCCTGTTCTGCCTGGATGCTAAGACGGGCAAGGAGTACTGGAAGTTCGATACCAAGGGCCATATCTGGGCGAGCCCGCTCGTCGCAGATGGTAAGGTTTACATTGGCAACGAAGAAGGCGAATTGTTCATCCTGGCCGAAGGCAAGGAGCTCAAGGAGCTGAAGACCATCGAATTTCCATCCCCGCTGCTAGGCGGTCTGGTAGCTGCCAATGGCTGCCTCTACGTCGCCACTCACACTCACCTGTATTGCTTCAAAGAAGGCGGCAAGCCTGTGGAAACAGGCGGTGCTGAATAAACAGGAGAAAGCTTCTCCATCTAAAGCGGGCTGGAGGGCAACCTTCAGCCCGCTTTTTTGCGTTCTGCTCAGCTCGAGAGGTTTAGCCTTTTAAAAACTTATCTTCGGGCTGCAAGAGAGTGACCTGGACTGTGTTTTCCATTCGCATGCCCAGCCTTTCTCGACGCCACTTTCTAGGAACTGCATTGGCCGCGCCTGTGATTGGTGCTTCGGCTTCCTCTTTGGCTTCACCCCGGCCATCCTCCTTTGAGTTTGTTTTTCTCACAGATCCTCACATCCAGCCCGAGCTGGGTGCTGTGGAGGGGGTAAAGCAGTGCTTCGCGAAGGTGAATGAAATGAAACCTGCCTTTGTCGTGACGGGAGGGGATCTGATCATGGATGCTCTGGCTGTGGGAGAAGCGCGGCTTCACCGGCAGTGGGAGCTGTGGGATGAGGTCATGAAGACTTTGCAGCCGACAGCCTATCACACCATTGGCAATCACGATGTGTGTGGGTGGTCCCCCAAGTCGGTTCTGAAAAACGACCATGCCGACTACGGCAAGAAGCTCTTTGCAGACCGTTATGGCACGGGCAGGACTTATCGCAGCTTTGACCACGGTGGGTGGCATTTCATCCTGCTCGACAGCATCGCTCTGGGGGAGGATGGCGGGTACAAGGGCTGGATTGATGATGCGCAGCTTGCTTGGCTACAAGGCGATCTGGAAAAGGTGGGACGGCAAACACCTATCACCCTTGTTACGCACATTCCTTTTTACAGTGTCTGGCATCAGGTGATTCAAGGACCGCAGATTACGTTAGGCCTTGGAGCTTTGGTCGGGAACGTGCGTGAGTTTCGGAAATTACTGGCAGCTTACAATCTGCGGCTGGTGCTCAGCGGTCATGGGCACATCTCCGAACGCATTCAATTCGACCAAGTGACATACTTGCAAGGTGGGGCCGTTAGCGGCATGTGGTGGAAAGGACCCGTCCATGGCAATCCTGAAGGCTTCGTCCACATCACCTGTCATCAAGATGGAAGTTTTGAGGATCGTTACATCGGGTACGACTGGGCGCCGCGTCGCTGATTCTGCGCGGTCATTGGACCTCGATGCGAGCCGTCACTGGGATGCGTTTGTTCAGCCAGGCCAGGAAGAAAAACAGCCGTAGTCGCCACCATGCGGCGAAGGGCAGGCGCGTGCAGCCTGCCAGTACGGCATTGATGGAGCACAACATCTTCAGGCGCGGATGCGGCTGGAAGAAGATCTGGGCGAAGTGGAGCCTGTAGAAATTCTCGATGAATTCCCAGTATTGGGCGATGCGGCGGCGGTTGTCTTTTTCGTAGCGCTTCATGCCTGAGGTCATCGACTGACCTTGAGTCAGGGCTTCATGCACGACCTGGGCACCTTGCTGACCGCTGGTCATGGCTAGCAGCACGCCACTGGAAAAGATGGGGTCGATGAATCCAGAGGCATCGCCAATCCGTACGACGCGGTGTGATACCAAGCGGTCATTGCGATACGAAAAATCTGTCACCACGTTCAGTGGAGTTTTAGAAATGGCATTCAAAAAGCGTTGCTGAACGACGGGCGTGTTTTTCACGGCATCGGTATAGACTGCTTCAGGCTTTTGGTTCAGCACCCTGTAGTCTTCTCGATCCATTACTAGACCAACACTGGTTTTGTTGTTCTCCAGGGGGATCATCCAAAACCAGGAGTTTTCGCGCCTAACAATGAGGATGTCACCATATTCGTCGCCCTGGGGCATGTCCAGGTTTTCAAAGTGGCCGAAGATGGCGATCTTTTTGTGTCCGGAGTAATATTCGCGCAGAGACTCTCGGTTGCCGGTGAAGTTGGTCAGGCCGCTGGCATCCATCATCATTTTGGCCGTCACCTCATGCTCGCTGCCATCGGCCGTGCGATATTTGACGGTCACGTGGCCTTCGCTCACCGCATGCTCCAGTACCAGGCTCTCCTCGCTCACCACGGCACCGCACTCACGCGAGTGCTGCAGCAAAAGGTCATCGAATTTGGACCTCTCCACCTGCACAGACTGGGGATATTCGGTGAAGGAGCCCTTTGAAAAGTCCAGCCGCACCTTGTGTGAGCCGCTGCCCATGAGAAACTGGGCTCCGCGTTTCACCATGAAGCCGGCGGCCTCGATCTTTGGCCAAACCCCCAGATCATCAAAGATCTTGCGATTGTAAGGAAGGAGAGATTCCCCCACGTGGAAGCGTGGAAACTTTGCTTTTTCTAGGACCAAAACACGCCTACTAGCCTTCGCCAGAGTGGTGGCGGCTGTGGATCCTGCAGGTCCCCCGCCGATGATGATGACATCCCATGCGGTGTCTTGAATGCGGCAGGAGGAGGCTTGAGTCATGAATGCACTTTTGGTTATCTTCGGTCTTCTTCAGAATCGTTCGGGTGTTCAAAATGTGCAATGAGAGAACCTAGGTTTCGTGGTTTTTATGATGCCTGAATGGCATCATGATGATGCTTAAAACGTATTTTAAGCATGGTGGTTTCTGGTCTTATCTGAAGCTGATGAGCACTAACTACGATGTGATTGTCATCGGTGGAGGACCTGAGGGAGACCGTTCTACAGCTATCTTTGCTGGGGCGGGCCTCCGTCTGGTCCTGCTGGAGCGGAAGCAGTTCCCTCGTCACCACATCGGGGTGTCACTAATCCATTTAGGTGCTTCCAGCTCGAAAGACTCGGGTTAGGGGAGCACATGAAGAAATCATCTCTGGGGCCTAACTGCATTTAATAAATTTATTCTCTGTGAACAACGCGAATGACAAGCCTGCGGGCGACTCCTCCACCTACGATGTCATTGTCATCGGCGGTGCTCTTTCTGGTGCAGCGACGGCGACACTTTTGCTCCGGCACAATCCGGGAATCAGGCTTTTGATCATCGAGAAATCGGCCAAACTGACGCGGCGTGTCGGTGAAGCGACGGTGGAGATCAGTGCTTACTTCATGGGGCGGGTGTTGGGGTTGACGCATTACCTGAATGAGAACCATTTAGTGAAGCAGGGACTGCGCTTCTGGTTCGAAAATGAGGAGGTGACGAATGTCTCCGAGGCCAGCGAACTAGGGGCGAAGTATCTTTCGCGCATTCCTTCCTATCAGCTTGATCGCTCCACCTTTGATGAAGAGGTGCTGCGCCGTGCCTGCTTGGCCGGGGCGGAGTTGATCCGCCCGGCGACTGTTTCTAATGTGCAGCTCAATGAAGGCGGCTTACAGACGCTGGAGATGAAGCATGAGGGGCAGTCACGGACACTGAGTACCCGTTGGTTGGTGGATGCCTCAGGCCTCGCTGCGGTGCTGGCAAGGAAGAACGGTTGGTGGAAGTCCAACGCGGAGCATCCCACTGCAGCAGTATGGTCCCGCTGGAAAGGTGTGAAAGATTGGGACAGTCGCGAACTGGCCCTAAAATATCCCGAGTGGTCACGGGCTGTGTATGGAATCCGCAACACAGCGACGAACCACATCATTGGCGATGGCTGGTGGAGCTGGTGGATCCCGCTGAAAGGCGGGGATGTGAGCGTGGGAATCGTCTTTGATCAACGCCTCGTCGAGTTTCCTTCCGAAGGGGGAAAGATCGGAGATCGGCTCAAGGCTTTTTTGATAAAACATCCGGTGGGACGTGAGATGCTGGTGGATGCGGAATACCAGGATGAGGACATGCACCTGAGACGGAACTTGGCCTATTACAGCACCACTTTTGCGGGGGATGGTTTTGTGCTGGTGGGAGATGCGGCCGCATTCATGGATCCCTTTTACAGCCCCGGCATGGACTGGATCTCCTTCACCACCAGCAGTGCAGCAAATCTGATCACGGAGCAGCGCCAGGGCAAGCCGATGGTGGAGCGGTTGATGAAATACAATCGTGATTTCAGTGTGAGTCATCGCCGTTGGTTCGAATCTCTTTACAAGGACAAGTATGAATACATGGGCGAGTTTGATCTGATGAGCCTCGCCTTTCGTCTAGACTTGGGGCTTTACTATTGGGGCGTTGTGGAGGTGCCTTTTAACCATGGGGAGGAAGCTTTGTTTGCCCCGCCCTTTTCACCTCCTTCAGGCCGCCTTTTTTCCGCGCTGATGAGCACTTATAACCGGAGGTTTGCGAAGATCGCCCGTCGCCGACGTCGGGTGGGGGAACTGGGTAAAACCAATCGTTCTCGGCGCTGCCTCATCCCTGGTTTCATGCTGAGGCGTAGTAACATGCTAAAGCTCTTCCCCATGCTAGAAAGCTGGGCCTGGCTGGAAATTACCGAAGGATGGAAAAGCTGGTTTGATGAAACCTGCGCTGCTGAAAATCCCGGCGCGAAGGTAAGCGCGGCCGAATCTGTTGAAGGCGTACCTGCGGTGAGCTAGAATCTAAATGAGTCCATCCATGCCACCTGTGCTGGTGGCGAAAGATTCCTCCTGCAGGCCGAGGCGGTGTAGGGTGCTGAGGTAGAGGTTAGGCAGCGGATAGTTATTCTTCTGGTCGAAGGCAAGATGCTGACCGTGTTTGAAGCCGCCTCCGGCGAAAAGCACAGGCATGTTCTTGTTGTCGTGGCTGGAGGCATTCCCCAAATTGGAAGTCATGAGGACCATGGTTTCATCCAGCATGGAGTCCGCCTTGAGCCGGCGAAGGAAGCCTCCCCATTCGTTGATCATGCCTTGTTCCACGATAGCGAGTTGTCGCAACTTTTCCTCGTTCATCCCATGGTGGCTGAGGCCGTGGTAGCTTTCATCCACACCATCCAGGCCAGTCACGGCATTGCCCGTCACATGCAGGGTGACAAAGCGGGTAGAGTCTGTAGCGAGGGCCAGATGAATGATGTCCAGGTAAATGCGCTCCACCGCTACCTCGTTGTCGCGCGGAATCTGAGTGGGGGCTTTGGCATTGACCTTGGGCTTGGGTTTGCGGATCCATTCCTCATTGGCGATGAGGCGCTGCTCCAGGTCTCGCACGCTGGTGAACCAGGCGTCCAGTTTGTCCCGGTCTCCAGAACCGACTTCACGCATGAGAGTCTTGGCCTCGGCGCCGACGACGTCCATGACGCTGCGCCCACGGCGGATCAGCTCGGTCTGCCGCTCCTGCTCGGCAGCATTGTCGTTAACAAAAAGTTTGGCGAAGAGCTTCATCGCATTGTTCTCTGCCGGAATCATGGCTCCATTCTCCGTGTAGGCAGGGCTGCTCTGGCTGTTGGTATTGAGTACCAGGGAGGGGAAACGCGTTTCGTGGCCCAGTTGTTTGGCCATCAGTTGGTCTAAGGAAATGGTGTTGCGGGAGGTGGCCCCACGTTGGTTAGGGCAGGCAGAAAAGATGCTGCCCTCTGCGGTGTGGCCGCCGGAGACACCGGGATGAGAAGACCCAGAGATGACGGTGAAGTCCTGGCGAATGTCCTGCAAGGATTGCAGGTACTGCGAGGGCTTGTAATCACGGCCAGCAGTTTCGGGCACGAGGTGAGGATTGTGCAAACCAAGAGCGAGGCTGATGCCGACGAAACGTTTGGCTTGGCGAGTTTCCGGCACGGCGGCAAAGGCAGGTGTCATTGCCTCTAGCACAGGTAGGCCCAAGGAAATGCCCAGGCCACGCAAGACGGCGCGGCGCGAGAGGTGGCGCTGGGTGGTGAAGGAGGCTGTGTTCATGGGGGGAAGAACTACTTGTGCGTGAAGATGGGACTCTTCACGGCTTCTAGAATCAACGAACGAAGGCCGAAATTCTTGCCTTGAGTCTGGGTGACGATGGCCTTTACGGCAGGGCGGTCACCAAAGCGGATGGGGGCACCCGTGGCGTAGGTGAGAAATTGGCCGACGAAGCCGGCTGCAAGCTGTTCTGGTTTGTGAAGGTAGATCTGCTGCCAGCTTTTCAGGTCGGTAAAGAGATCACCTTTGGGAGTCGTTCCAGAGGCTACAACAGGCACACCTTTGCCACGGAGGCCGTAGCGCTCGCGCCAGATACCGACGGGATCAAAGTTTTCCAAAACGAAGCCGGGCGGATCAATGGTGGCGTGGCAGGAGTTGCAAGATTCGTTGGAGCGGTGTTTTTCCAACTGGTCGCGAATGGACGTGGCTCCACGGATGTCTGGCTCGATGGCGGGGATGTCAGGCGGCGGCGGGGGAATGTGCTGGCCTAGTAGGCGCTCATTGACAAAGACCCCGCGAATAACCGGAGAGGTGGTGGTGCCATCTGCAGTGACTTTGAGAATAGCGCCCTGAGTGAGCAGACCGCCTCTGTTGACATCCTTTGAGTTAGTCAGTGAAATTTTTTGCAGACCACGGCCTGGTGTCACTTCAGCGGCGACTTGGTAGTGGCGGGCGAGACGACCATTGAGGAATGTGAAATCCGAGTCCACCAAGTGAGTGACGGAGAGATCTTTTTGTACAAGCTCGGTGACGTAGGTGCGAGTCTCTTGCAGCATGGATTCCTGCACCACAGCATCGTAGGTGGGGTAGAGCCGGGAGTCAGGAGAGGTGAAGTCCATTTTGGAAAGTTTGAGCCACTGGTCAGTGAAGCTGCGGATGAAGCGGCTTGCCTTGGGATCTGCCAGCATGCGCTCCACCTGTTGAGCGAGGACCTCCGGTTGCTTAAGGTGGCCATCGGCGGCTAACTTTAACAGGGAGTTGTCTGGCTGGCTGAGCCAGAAGGTGTAGCTAAGGCGAGAAGCAAGGGCGTAGGCTTCGAGCTCACCGGGGGCTTCAATGAAAGTAAGAAAGCGAGGAGAACACAAAATGGTGCGGTAAGCGACTAACAAGGAGTCTGTTAAAGAGTTGCCCGAGGCTAGAGCCTGGCGCCCCATGTTCAGGTAAGGGGCCAGTTGTTCATCGGTCACCGGACGACGGAACGCGCGGCGGGCAAAGCGAGCGACCAGTTTGTCCAGTGCGGTGGCGGGATCTGCCTTTTTCAGATTCGTCTCACCAAATAAATGCCGATGAACGCCGGCGCGGTCTGCCATGGGATAGATGCGCTGCATCTCGATGCCACGGTGGGCGATGCCGGAAAAACCATCGCCTGCGAGGTCACGGCCTTTGAAGGAGACATTGCCGCCTTGGGCTCCCGTGGGGGCACGGCGCAGGGTGGCATCGTTAGGTTTTAACTCCAGCATGTGGCCTTTATGCATCCAAGCTTCATAAACAAAGTCGCGCTGTTCTGGGGTGGCCTCAATAAGGCCGATCATGTACAGCATGGGGACATTTGAAACACAGGCACCGGAGCGTAGTGTGCCCCATACGGCTCCGCCAGGCCCTGGATTGATGGACTCCACTCCATGCACGGTGATGCGGTACCAGCCATCCTCTGGCACAGTGGTGGCGGTCATCTTGCCAAAAAATTGCAGCGTGATGGGCCAAGAGAGGCTCCGGCCACCGCGAGATTCTGGGCCGCGATAGTTGCCTCGGGTAACTTCCGCAAGTTGATCGGGCGTGAAGGATTTATTGAATTTGGAATCGCCTTTGAGCACCCGCTCACAAGCTTCGCCCAGGGCCAAGTCCGCCACATCCAGATAACGTGCAAGTTGGTGGTGGGAAAGCTGCTGGCCGTCTGCCACGGTGGCAAAGCCGTGCGATTCAGGGTCCTCTGGCAGCAGATCTTTGAGCGGGATATCAATCCCTAAAAGATCATGAATCGTGTGTTCATACTCAACTCGGGTAAGTCTGCGGCTGCGCACTCGGCCAAGAGTGACGGTCTCTTCTTGATCCGCACGCGACAGATCGCCTTGTAGCGTGGTGAGGAAGGTTTTGACCGCCGAAGTATCAGGTTTCTCGCTTTTCTTGGGTGGCATTTCTCCTTCATGCACTCGGTCAAACACACGCACCCAGCGGCGTAGGGTTTCTTGATTCTTCAGGTCAAAATTTACCGCTTGGAGATTCAGTCCTCCCTTTTGCACGTCGTCATCATGGCACTCCACACAATGCTGATCCAAAAACTTCGCGACAGGAGCAGGCGGGGGCGCAGGGGCTGCGTGGAGTGAGTGCAGAAAAAGAACTGCGCTGAACAAAACGTAAAAACGGGGGGACATTTTAAGGGGAACGCAGGAAACTGGCGCAGTTATCAGCGGCTTGCATGCCATAGCGATGGTTAGGGGAATCTGGAGCCGAATGTGCAAGGAGGCAAAAATCCTGTCGCAGGATGAGCCCCAGAAGCGTTCTTGAACGGAAGCCGTGGCTTTTGTCTCCCCATGAAAACTCTCCTGACGTTCCTCTCCATGATCTCTCTTGCTGTCTCTGCTGCTGATCTCCAGTCCATTCCGCTGAAAACGATTGATGGCAAAGAGGCCTCTTTGAAAGAATACGCGGGGAAGGTTCTACTGATCGTGAACGTTGCCTCTGAGTGCGGCTACACCAGTCAGTATGCGGGTCTGCAGGCTCTGCATGAGAAGTACGCGAAGGATGGATTCTCTGTGCTCGGCTTTCCCTGCAATGACTTTGGCGGTCAGGAACCCGGCTCTGAGGCAGACATCAAGAACTTCTGCACCAGCCGCTACAAGGTCAGCTTCCCCATGTTTGCGAAGGTCTCTATCACTGAGGGAAACAAACATCCACTTTTCGCTGCTTTGACCTCAAGCTCGCCTGTGCAGTGGAACTTTGAAAAATTTTTGGTTGGTAAGGATGGGCAACTCATTGATCGTTATGGGTCTGACGCGGAACCTGAGGGAGGAGAGATTGAAGCGGCTTTGAAAACAGCCTTGAGTAAATAAGCTTTTAAAAAGTAACTTTTTTACCTTTCCCGAATCCAACTTCGTTTTCCTGACGCAAATGCTTGTGTGAACACACAATCTTTGACATGGATGACCCCAACGACCTCGCGGAAAGCGAATTGGGTTTTCCCTGTCACGATTACTAGACGTTCTAAAGCTGTTCCAGTCTGTCTCATGCCATCTTCTGAAATCAGCGATGAAACTTTACTCCAGCGGGCTGGTGCTGGCGACATGCGTGCCTTTGAGACGTTGTATGATCGGTATTCACCTCGATTGTTAGGCCTCATGCGCCAGATGCTAGGCGATGAGCGCGAGGCTGAGGATGTGCTGCAAGAGGGGTTCCTTTACCTCTGGGACCATGCCCGTGACTATGATGTGAGCCGCAGCCGTGCCTTTACCTGGACGGTGATGATTTTCCGCCACAAGGCGATTGATCGGATGCGGGCGCTGGGACGTCGCCTGCGTTTGAATGAAACCGCAGCTATAGAGCAGGCGACCCTGGATGCCCCAGGGACCCGTGGAGATGACACCATGCAGATGAAAGAACGCCAAAAGCAAGTGCATGCCGCCTTGCTGGCCTTGCCTGGCGAACAACGGCAGTTGATCGAGTTCGCATTTTTAAAAGGGCTCACCCATCAGGCGATAGCCGAAGATCTACAATTACCCTTGGGCACCGTTAAAACACACATTCGACGCGGCTTGCTAAAGCTTCGCGATCTGATGAAAGGAGGGTTGGCGTGATGGACGAGCAACAAGAAGAACTCGCTGCTCTGAATGCACTGCATGCTCTCGATGAATCTGAGCAAAGCGCGCTGGAGATTTCGCGCACCCGTGATTCCGAACTGGATGATCTGGCGTCGGAGCTGGAACTGACGGTGGCAGAACTGGCCGCTCTAGCACCTGCCATCCGTCCACCTGCTGCTCTTAAAGCCTCAATCATGGCCCAAGTTAAGGAGCGCGCACGCGTTCAGAAGTTGGTTAAATCACGTCCTGTATCTTCCTCTCGCATGCAGCCTTTGGCCTGGGGCATAGCGGCCACTTTGGCGGCGGGATGCTTTTGGTTATGGAATGAACGAACCCAGTTGGCCCAACAAGTGGCAGCCATGACAGAGGTGGAGGCAGAAGCTCGCCAGCAGCTCATCCGTGTGCGTGATGAACGCGATGCTCTGGATGAGAAAAATGCAAAATCTGTGGAGCAGATGGTGCAACTGGCGACTCAGCTTGAAGGCATGCGTGAGAGCAGCCAGATTACCCAGCAGCAACTGGTCAGCCTGACAAAAGAGATTTCAGATCTGCGGAAGAAAGATGCATTTGCCCAGGTGCAGATCGCTAGCTTGCAAAGCACGGTCGCTGCCTACAAGGAAGGCGTGGCTGTAGTGGTGTGGGACAGTGAGAAGCATCAAGGCCTGCTCAAGCTGGAGAAAATGCCTCCGGTGGAATCGGGCAAGGATTATCAACTCTGGGTCGTGGACCCCAAGAATCCGACTCCTGTAAATGCAGGGGTGGTTCAGTTGGACGGACAGGGCTTTGCTAAGGTGGAGTTCAAGCCTGTGGAAGAAGTCAGCAGTGCTGCCAAATTTGCGTTGAGTGTGGAGCGTGAAGGCGGCGTCGCGAAGAACGAGGGCCCTATCATTCTGATTGGGCCGTGAGATCTTTTTGCTGAGGACTCCTTGTGGATAAGATGATCATTACCTGTGAGTGAAGAGGCCTTCTTCACGCGACCTTTCCGACCAGGAACGACCTTCCAAACAGTTATGAAAAAAGCCCATGCTTTCGCATGGGCTTTTGGATTTTTAGGGAGAGGCTTTCAGTGAAGATTATTCGCGAGCCACGCCATTGTTCCACGCGGAGTACATTTCTTCCACCGTTGGGATTTCCAACGGGCGGACGATGCGGAAGCCCAGCCAAGTGGCATCGGTGAGATACCAGATGCTCTTGGGCAATTGCGGGTCCTGCTGCTTCCAGGCGGGCTCGGAAGCACGGCGGGAGGCACTGCGAAGGAATTCGGCATCGTCGTCGTAGGTGCCGCCACGCGCTGTGTGCGGGTAGGGGGTCTTGGAGGGCACCCATTTGTTGCCCACAGCTCCGTTGCTCAGGCTTTTGTAGGTGCCTTCGTTGTATTGGTCCAGCGTCCACTCACAGACGTTGCCGTAGATGTCGTAGAGCCCCCAGGGATTCGGCTTCTTCTTGCCGACGGTGCTGTATTGGAAGTTAGGCGCGTTATCGAAATACCAGGCGTACTCGCCGAGGTCTTTGGGATCGTCACCGAAGAAGTAGGCCGTCGTGGTGCCGGCGCGGGCTGCATACTCCCACTCAGCTTCGGTAGGCAGGCGGTAGAAATGCCCCGTCTGAGCGCTGAGCCACTGGCAGTACTTATTGGCGGCGTGCTGAGTCATGCAGATGGCGGGGAAGCCATTGCGGCCCATGCCAAAATCCATCGGCTGGTAGGGTGGGGTGGGCTGGGAGATGAGGTCTTCTGGCTTGTCATTGGGGGACCAGACTTTGCGGCTACCGTCCTTATTGCGACCTTCGGCGGTGAGCTGGAAGGGCTCATACTCATCCCAGGTCACTTCGTATTTGCCGATCCAGAAAGGCTTGATCTGCACCTTCACCTGCGGGCCTTCGTCGTCCGCCCGGTTGGCTTCACCAGCGGGGCTCCCCATCAGGAACTCACCGCTTTTGATGGCGACCATGGAGTAGGGAGCGCCCGTTTTTGGCACCTTAGCATCGTAGGATTTCATGTCGGCCTCAGCTTTTTCTTGAGCCGTGGCGACGATCTTCGCGTGAATCTTTTTCACCAACTCCATGGTGTCTGGATTGTTGGTTGGCGCAGCGCCTTTTTCCTTGGCCTTGAGGGTTACGCCCTCGGGCCACACAGCCCCTTGCTCGATCCAGCCTTTCAGCATGGCGATCTCTTCCTTCTTCAGCGGGCCGCCACTTTTAGCAGGAGGCATGAGGTCATCTTCATCGGCACCCAGGGTGGTGAGATGATAGAGGGCGCTTTTGGCCAGGTCGAAGGCAACGATGTTCGGGGCGTTTTCGCCACTCTCAAATGCTTCTTTCTTGGTGCTGAGGATGTAGTCACCCTTGTCCTTTTCAGGGTTGTGGCAGCTCACGCAGTTCTGTTCCAAGATGGGCTGGATGTGCTTCACAAAGTCAATGCGAGGCTTCACCTCCAGGGTCACGCCGGCGGGCCACTCGGCTCCCTGCTCGATCCAATTTTTGATGACTTCGATCTGATTAGCGGCCAGCAGGCCTTCTTTGGATGGAGGCATCACCATTTCATCTTCGGCGGGTAGGATGAGGGTGGTGTAAATGGCGCTTTTTTTCAGGTCACCTGCCGTCAAACCTGGGCCGTTTTCATTCCCTTTGATCATGTCTTCCTTCGTGTGGAGACGGAAATCACCTTTGTCTTTGTCCACACCGTGGCAGTGGGTGCAGGCAGCTTCGAGGATGGGTTTGACCTGAGTGTTAAAATCCACCTTCGTGGCGGCTGCCGCGGTGAGTCCGGGCATCGCGGCGAGGGCGAGAAAGGCAGAGGTTAAGGGGCGGTGGGCTAACATGGAAGAGTTGGTTTAGCATGAGTGGGGCTTTTTGTCCACTCGGGAGGGGATGCGGGGGATAAGCGAGAAGATAAAAGTGGATTGAGTAAGGGCGTTCGAAAGCGCCATCACCTGTACGCGGCTTTTGAGCCGATTCTGACACGAACCTGTATTATTCTGCTAAATAGCAAGATGGTTCGATCAAAAGTCGCTACTGGTTCGGACTATCATTACGATATACCCACTCCGCATGAAACTGCTCTTTCTCATAGTTTCTCTCTTTTGGGGAACTGCCTCATTTTTGTCTGCCGCCCTCACGCTGCGCTCCATGGGGGTTAAGGGCGACGGGGTGACGGATGACCGGGCCGCGTTGGAAGCCGCGCTGAGACAAAGTGCGGGACAGCCAGTGGACGGCGAGGGGCTGACCTATGCGGTGCATGGCTCCGTCCATGTCCGTGTAGCGGTAAATCTAAGCAATGCCACCCTCCTTCAAACCATGGGGCGAGTAGATACGACAAAATTTATTCGTTCGACCCAAAACACCACGACTCCTACCGTTGTGCCAGCCGAGGCCCTGACCCAAATGGTCAATGGGGTACCCCTATTGCGTTATGATGGAGTGGCCACCTATGCGGAAGACCCCCTCGTGACGGGATCTGATTTAGAGGCCATTCGTGCGATGCTAAACATCCGCACCTTATTCATTTACGGGACGGAAAAACAGCCTGTTTCGGTGAAGCTGAACCGGGTGAAAATCCTGCGTGGTAACCACCCAGAGGCGGGGATGCATTCAAACTCTGCCGGTCTTTATCTGGTGGATGCCGCGCCCATTTCTTTGAAAGAGATCGAGATCACTGGGGACGGTAAAGGTGCCGGTCTATATCTCAACCGTTGTGCGAAGGTGAGGATGGATAAACTGAGTATTCACGACATTCATTGGGCTCCGTATGAGGGAGATGTAATGTTTTCCGGCGAAGTGCTAGGTCGTGATTTTGGCTGGAACAACAGTCCCATTTATGACTTCGATGAGCGGGCTGGTCACTTCATCCGGGTTCGCGTGCAGGAGCAGCTCACTGGCATCACGATCGGTAACTGTGAGGATGTCGAGTTGATCAACTCGCGCATCGAAAGGATCGGCACTCGTGTGGACGGAAAATTTCTGCCGTGGCAGGCCGATGGAGTGACCGTGGGCGGTGTAAAAGGGCTAGTGATGAGAGACTGTGTGATCACCAATACCTGGGAGGGTATTGATCTCACAGGGAAAGGCGCAGATGGCTTTTTACAAGAAAACATCCAAATCAGCGACAGCTTTTCCTACGGCTTCAAATACGCGCATCCGCAGAAGAACGGCAGAGTCATCAATTGCACTTCAGAGCGTGCGGGCTTCCGCAGTTTCACCATCGGATCTGAGTGTGAAAACATTTCGTTCATCAACTGCGCTGCTCTCGAAACTGGAGTGCAGGGCTACTGGGTGCGCCCCGGACGAGCTTCCAATGGCATCGCTGGTTTTGAACTCGGTTTTGATAAAACACGCTCACCTCGAAACATCACGCTTAAAGATTGCCGTGCGGAAAATGTGCAGTCTCTTGAGACCCTGGAGTTTGGCTTTACCACCAGTGATCGTGCGCGGAACCCTGAGTTAAACATCCGCCTCATTAACCCGAAAATCACAGGCGCAAAAATTCGGGCTATTGATGGATTTAAACAGGAATAAAAGTCGCCTAAACAGCGCCGGAGCATCCGCGCAGAATGAGAAAAAGTAGCGCGCTGCCCGCAAGTGAGACGAGGATTGAGCTGACGCAGCCCAGCCGATTGGAGAAAAAAACGAACATGCTGGCGGTGGGTGCATTTGAGTCAGGGGCGGTATAGAGACCACCCCTGCTTTTATTCGCTCAACTCATTCGCTCAATGGCGCTGGAGACGATCCAACTTGTGTTCGAGCGTGGCTTTCAATTTTTCAGCCGCACCGTCCATGGCGAAGGCGATGGTTTCTGCCTTATGGGTCACGGCGATCGGAGGATGGCCTTCCAGCCGAGCCTCCATCATGCAGCGTTTGTCCTGAGGACCGCTCTTTTTGCTGTTCTCATCATGGATGTGTATCTCCACACGTGTCACGTGGTCACTGACATGAGAAAGGGCGTCTGTGACGACGGCTTCAGCCTCAGCGGTGAATTCCTGACGGCCCGTGATGTGATTGTCGGTGTTGACTTGGATGATCATGGTAGTTGGGGTTGTCGTTGTCTAAATACATTCGTTTGAGACATGGTTTTGGCGTGGCTCGTTGAGATAAAAAACGTGGATTCCCCGAATCCACATCCGAGGTGCAGACCCTACAAAAATGAAAAATGGCCATCTGGTGCTAGATCGCCTCTGCCATCGTACCACGGGTCACTCCGAGCTGGGACTGAGCCTTGAGATCTCGCCAGATGTCTTCGCCACCCCGCTGGGAGGCGAGGAGGGATTGATAGGTGCGAATGATGCGCGTGGACTCTTCTTTGGTCTGTTCCAGGAGCTCCACGCGATAATGGCGGAGACCGGTTTGCATGAGGCCATTGAAGTATTGTGCTCCGGTCTGTGGCACTGCATTGAAGAGTGTATTTCGGCAGCCGACATCGGCCTTTAGCGGATGCTCCATGCCGACACGGTCACGCAGGCGAACTTTATGCTTTTCGCAGGGGCGGCCACAATTGGTAAAATCGGTGCCTTCAGAAAGGAAGGCCGCAAAGGCGCAGTGCTCCATGTGAAACATGGGCATGTGCTGGTGCAGGGTGATCTCAAACCAGGAGGGGGGTGCGCCTTCGAGTAGGGTTAGCACTTGATCAATATTGAGATCGTAACTGATGGTTAGGCGCTCCAGACCCGTTTGTTTCAGAAAGTCAGCAGTGAGGGGATTGGCCACATTCAAGGAGAAGTCGCCTGTGATCGGGATGCCTGCATCGCGGAAAAAGGCGATGGCGCCAAGGTTACGGATGAGTACACCGTGGGGCTCAGCCCGGCTAATGAGCTTGAAGATGCCTGCCTCGCCCGATTTTTGGATGCGTGGCGTGGCGAGGTAGATGCTGGAACTGCTGTTTTCCTTCACATACTTCACCGCATCGGCATACTGACGCACATCTTCAAAGTCCACGTAGAGATGGGTCACCCCCGTCTCCAGAGCTGCTTCAATCTGCTGCTGGTCGCGGCAGAGGATGTGCAGGGTGGGGGCCGCATCTGCTGCCTCGGATTTGGTCGGCACTTGGCTCCCCACTTCGGCGAGCATTTGCGTGACAGTACGGGAGGATGCGGGGCGCTGGATGGGTGCGGAGCCAATGAACTTCAAGTCAGCGCTCACCAAAGAACGCCGCATGCGGTTTAGTTCGCTGACCGGTAAGATGACGTTGCCTTCCAGGTGAAGCTCTAGGGTGCCGAGTTCAAAGGGAGTGCCCCCAAGGCGACCTAACTGATTTTGCAATGTCTCTAGTGTGAGCGGGCGTTGCAGTGCTTGTTCCAGCATTATGCTAGAGGCGACATTAACGGCTTGGCCTTTTACCTGAATGATGAGGGGTTCCCCCGCTTTGCCGGAGATAATGAGGTCAAGAGGCTGCTTTTTACGTAGCGGGATATCTCCCTGAAAAGTCTGGCGAAGTCGCTGGTCAAGGGCTTGGTCGCCTGTTTTAAAAATACGCGTGCCCGGGGCGATGAGATCTGTGCGAAGTCGGCCATGCTGGAATTCGATCCAGTTGCCCTGCTGACCATAAATGCGGCCGCCTTGCTCGTTATTGGTGTCTTGCAGGTTTTCGAAAACAACGCCATCGCCGTTCTTGAGGTGGTCGGGGATTTCTTCGAGCTCAACGGCATCACGCGCGACGGAGCGGACGACGCCGACATAATAACCGCGTTTTTTACCGTAGTAGGCCCCCACCAATTCTTGGTGATTCACACCATGCATCCAGCCGCTATAAAGTCCGCGCGAGAAAGTCATCTCCAGTTCGTAGCGATCTTCCTCGGTGATGATTTCGCTGAGGTCTTTATCTGCGAGGGCGGCATCAATAGCTTTGCGATAAACTCGGGTGACGGCAGCAACATACTCCGGGGTTTTCAGACGACCTTCGATTTTAAAACTGCGGATGCCTAGCTCGATGAGACGCGGGATTTCCTGCACAGCGGCGAGGTCCTGTGGGCTCAAGAGGTAGCGTTTGTCGCCTAAGTCTCTCAGCTCTCCATCCACGATCATTTCATAAGGCATGCGACAGGCCTGGGCGCACTCGCCACGGTTCGCACTGCGGCGGCCTAACGACTCGCTCGTCAAACATTGGCCGCTGTAAGCGACACAGAGAGCACCGTGAACGAAGACTTCCAAGGGGACTTCCGGTTTGTCGTTGGCTTGGAAACGTTCCAGTTCACGCAGGCTCAGTTCTCGGGCGAGCACGGCTTGGTCAATGCCCAGGGTGTTGGCCCGTTCGAGTCCCTCGGGAGAGGTAATGGTCATCTGCGTGCTGGCATGCAGGCGCAGGCCCGGGGCGAGTTCCTTGACCATGCGGGCGAGGCCGAGATCCTGAATGATGACGGCATCTACGCCAGCGGCTTCGAGCTCGCGGAGTTGCGTTTCTGCATCGGCCAGTTCGCTGGTGAAAATGAGAACGTTAAAAGCGCAGTAACCTTTGACCCCGTGACTGTGGAGGAAGCGCATCAACTCCGGCAGATCTTCGGCCGTGAAGTTGTCTGCACGCATGCGAGCATTGAAGCGTGGCAGGCCAAAGAAAATGGCATCGGCACCATTGGCGACGGCGGCACGGGCACACTCCCAGTTTCCGGCAGGGGAGAGGAGTTCAGGCAAATGAAGGTGGCGGGGCATGGGCGGGAAAGAGGCTCAAAACAGGTGGTGATGAGCAGGGGAAATGGTTGCGAGGTCTCGACACTAGCCGAGAAAAACTTTTGCGCGGCAATGTGGAAATCACACCGAACATGCACGATAGGCCAAAAAGGCCTTTTGTCACGCCATCGTAACGACCACCGATGGGTCCCACTGGGCGCGGAGGTGGTGCACAGCAGCGATGATGGCCTGCGCGGCCTGGGGAATTTCGGCCTCGGTATTGAGTCGAGATAAAGAAAAACGCAGGGTACTGGCGGCGTGGCGCGCATCGTATCCCATGGCCTCCAGGACGTGGGACGGATGCAAGGAAGCAGTGTGACAAGCCGATCCTCCCGAACAGGCGAGGCCTTTTTGATCCAGGCGAATGAGGAGGGCTGCCGCATCCACTCCAGGAAAGTGAATGGAAGAAGTATTGGGCAGTCGCGGAGCGGACTGGCTGTGGATTTCTAGCTCTGGCAGAGCCGCGAGGAGCTGCTGCTCCAGCGCGTCACGCAGAGGCTGCATGTCAATGTGGCTGATCATGGCCAGTTCAGCCGCTTTTCCTAGAGCGACGATACCGGGGACATTCTCGGTACCACTGCGGCGTTCTTTTTCCTGGCCACCGCCGATGATCATGGGCTGAAAGGGTGCATGGTGACTAACAAACAATGCACCGATGCCTTTGGGCGTATGCATCTTGTGCCCACTCAGGCTGAGGAAATCCACGCCCGCGTCGCGCACATCCACAGATAGCTTGCCCAGCATTTGCACTGCATCTGCATGCACCAGTGCGCCGGCGGAATGAGCGAGCGCTGCGATCTCGGTCATGGGCTGGATGACCCCCGTTTCATTGTTTGCCCAGAGCATGGACACTAGAGCTGTCTCGCCGGGAATGAGGGCCGTCTTTAGAGCCTCAAGGTCTAGCAGGCCAGTTTGGTGGACGGGAATGACCTTTACTTGGCCTCCCTGGGCCTGCCAGCGTTCGGCGCATTCCAGCGTGGCAGGGTGCTCGGTAGCACTGATGATCAGCAGCGAGCGGTCTGGACAGGTGTGGCGGGCTGAAAGAAGAACGCTATTGATGCTCTCTGTCGCTCCACTGGTGAAGATGATCTCGGACTCGTCAGCTCCGATCAGTGTCGCGACTTGTTTACGCGCATTCTCCACCGCCCGTCGGGCATGGCGGCCAGCAGCGTGGGAGGATGAAGCATTGCCGTAGTGCTGCGATAAAAACGGCAGCATGGCCTCAATCACAGCCGGGTCCGGCGGTGTAGTGGCATTGGCATCAAGGTAAATCATGGGAGCAGGAGAGATACGAATGGATCAGGTGGGGCGTTCTTCAATCCACGTGAGCACCTGCCTGCGTTGCACAGGTAGCCGACGGTGAAAGTTATCCTCAATGGCATGGGCCGCTTGACCTCCGGCGGCTAAACCTTCGCCTACAAGACCTAGGTCTTCAGCTAGGCGGAGCTCAAAACGCTCAATCAAAGCACGGCTGGGATCGTGATCATTGAGGTAATCCAGCGCCTTGATAAGGAGTTCATGAATGGCGGGCAGTGGCGCGTGAGGCTCCACCACTAAAGAAATGAGTTTAACCAAATAGGTGGCAGCGAGTACGCGCCCGTAACTGCTACGCAGGCCGAGACGTGGATTTTGCCAATGAGCCTCCACCAGTTTGTGCAGATCACTGCTGCGAGACTGGGTGTAGCTGATGTCTGCTGAGACAAAAAGATCCAACAAGCCTGCGAAAGCGGATTTGGGGCGGAGAGCCCCTTTGGCAATGGTGCGGAAGAGCCCTTGATCAGCACTGCACCATTGGACGATCAGCGTCGTCTCCGAGTAGCGTGTGCGTCCGATGAGGATGGCCTCCGTTTTTTCCATGGGTGAGTATGTCTCATTCAAATGCCCCCGCTGCAAGTTGCGCCATTTTCTGCGGGGGAAGATCGGTCCTTTGATTGCAGCGGCTAGGATGTTGCGTTGTATTTTCACCCATGCTTACAGACTCCTCCCGGCTCCGCGATTTTCCCACGCTGCAAGGCATCACCTACCTCAATACTGCGGCTGAAAGCATCCCGCCTCTGGGCGTGGGCGAAGCACTGCAAGCTTACTGGAAGGACAAAACACGGGGGATGCGAGGGCGTGAAGGGCACTTTGCTGCGGTGGAAAACTGCCGGGAGATCAGTGCTAAAATGCTAGGACTGAACACGGACGAAGTGTCTTTCTGCTCTTGCAGCTCGGAGGCTTACAATCTTTTGGCCAGCGCCTTGAATTTGAGCGCGGAGGATGAGGTGGTGGTGACCGATCTGGACTTTCCCGCCGGGGCGACTCCGTGGCTGCGTGCGGTGCAGCCTCCCAGGGTACGCTTATGGAAGGCCACCGAAGGAGAACTGAAAGCGACTGAACTGGCTTCATTACTGAATGAGAAAACGAAGCTCGTTCAGGTCTCCCTGATAAGTTTTTTTAACGGGCACCGCATTGCTTGGACGGCCTTGCACGAGAGCGTGCGTAAGCTAGCACCGAATGCGCTCATCTCCGTGGACATCACGCAGGCTTTTGGCCGGGTGGAGTTGAATTGCCCTGGGGCAGATATTCTCATCAGCAGCACTCATAAATGGACGCTGGGAGTGCATGGGGGCTGCATCATCGGGGTGCCGAAACAGAATGCTCAGCGTCTAACGACCCATGCTGGCGGCTGGTACCATTTGAGCAACGCCTTTGATGCCGATCGCTTTGACCGGGCGGTGACTAAGCCGGGGGCACTGAGTTTCTCGGTGGGTATGCCGAACTTCGCGGCTCTGTATGCCCTGAATGCGGCGCTGCGTTACGTGGATGATGTGGGCGTGGCCGCGATCTCGGCCCATGCGGATCCGTTAGTGAAAGAGCTTTATGAAGGCCTCATCGCCCTCGGTTTAAAACCCATGTGCCCACTGCATGCAGACCTGAAGACGGGCATCATCGCCTTCATGCATGAACGCAGTGGCGAGATCCATGCAGCGCTGGAAAAAGCCGATGTTCATGTCATGCACAGTGCGGGCCGTATTCGGCTGGCGGTGCATGGCTACAATACCCGGGCCGATGTGAGACGTGCCTTAGAAGTGCTGCGCGGATGTGTGGCTTAAGGAACGGGGATAAAAAGCGTTAGGCTCTTTATCCCCGCTTAACCTTTGGTTAGGCGCGCTTGAGCTTGCCGCTGGCGGTCAGCGGCAGTTGTGGCACGGCGCTGAAGAGCAGGGGAATCTTATACCCGGCAAGGTGAGCGCGGCAGTGATTGCGTAGCTCCATGGTGGTGGGGGCACCTTCGGGACTGGCGATGTAGCGCACGATGGGCACCTCCCCATAGAGAGGATGCAGACGAGCTTCGACGAGGGAGCGCTGCACCTTCGGGTGGGAATCCAGGACGCGCTCCACTTCCTCTGGGAAGACCTTCATACCGCCGACATTGATCAGGGTTTTCTTGCGTCCGCAGATGGTCACGCGGCCTGCCGCATCACGCCGGCCCAGGTCACCGGTTGTGAACCAACCTTCCGCATCCAGGGCTTCCGCACGCGGCATCCAGGGGTCCAGGTAGGCATCGAACATTCCTTTGCCACGCAGGCAGATTTCGCCTGGCTCACCCGCAGGTGGTTCGCGGCCCGTATCATCCTTCAGCAGGCATTCATAGGCGCTCAGCGGCAGGCCGATGGCCTCGGGGGCCTCTTGCGCGCCAGTGAGGTTCAGCACGGGCAGCCCGAGTTCGATGATGCCCAGGCCCTGCACCAGATCGCGGCCAAAACGGGCGCGGAATTTCTCCGCCGTGGCAGCATCCAGCGCAGCGGCGGTAGCCACCGCCAGGCGCAGGGTGGTCCACTCGCCCACGGGCGGTGCCTCCACCAGCTGGCGATAGTGCACGGGGCTGCCGTACATGACGGTGGCTTTTTGCTCAGCCCCAGCGCGCAGCAGGTCCTCACCCATGTGGGTTTCCTCGATGATGGTTGTGGCCCCGTGGTAGAGGTACAGTACGATGGAGACGGCAAAGTGATGCGCCATGGGCAGCACCCACAGTACACGATCGCCAGGGCCAATGCGCAGGCCTTCATTGGCGGCGGTGATGCGCTCCAGCAGGGACTCGTGGGAAAGCAGAACGCCTTTCGATTTGCCCGTGGTGCCGGAGCTGAAGCGGATGAAGGCGGGGTTAATCCCCTCAAACGCCGCTGCTGGGAAACCGGGCGTGACAGCGGGCAGGCGCTGGATCAGCACTTTTTGTTCGGCCACGCTGAAGGCGCCCAGCTTTTGCGTGCCCTCAGGCAGCCAGCCGGCCAGCGTTTCCAGCACCAGCACGGCATCCATGCCGGTGCGGGTGGCGAGGTCGCGCTTTTCCTCATCGGCCAGTTCATCCGGAATGGGGACAAAGCAGGCTCCGGCGGCCAGAGTGGCCAGCGC
This sequence comes from Prosthecobacter dejongeii, assembly GCF_014203045.1. NCBI lineage: Bacteria > Pseudomonadati > Verrucomicrobiota > Verrucomicrobiia > Verrucomicrobiales > Verrucomicrobiaceae > Prosthecobacter > Prosthecobacter dejongeii. Next base: position 213,381 of record NZ_JACHIF010000011.1, on the reverse strand, counting down.
CAGGGGCACATAGTCCAGGCTGCTGGGGAAGTGTACGCCGATGCGCAGGCGATCCACCCGCGCGGGATCATGCGGCACATGCTGCTGGATCATCGCAGCGAGGGCATCGCACTGCTGGAAAAGGGACTCGTAACTGAGCGTGCGGTCTTTCTGGACCAACGCGACCGCTTGGGGCGTCGCACGCTGACGGATGGCTTCGACGATGCTGAACATGAAGCCGTATTAGAAACTCCAGGTAACGCCCAGTGTGACACCCAGGGAATTCAGCCCCGGGTTCGGATCGGTGGCACCCTGGTTGGACAGGTGCTGGAACATCGCGCCTAGGCGCAGGTCCACATTTTCAGCCACAGCGTAGGAAACGCCAGCGGCGGCAAACCAATTGTAGGTTAGGTCCTGGCCCTGGCCGCCGGTCACGCCCTGGGAGTCAATCCAGCCCAGACCACCGCCGAGCTGGCCATACACGGACCAAGTGCCGGTGGCATCCCAATATTCCAGGGAAGGGGCGGCCATGAAGCCGAAGTAATGATTTTCAGGCCCCTGGAGGATGGCCTGGCCGATAGCGGCAAAGCGGCTGCGCACGACGATTGCGGAGCCATCTTCAAACACATGGTGCATCATGTAGGCTGGGCGCCAGGACAGCATCACTGGGGCGCTTTCATAGTCCAGGGGCGTATCACCGCCCACCTTCCACAGGTAGCCCACTTCCAGGTCGATGGAGTTTTGCTGCCAGGGTTTGACATCTGGAGACAGACCTGGGGCGATGGACGCAGGTTCCCCGGCAAAGGCTGCCGTGGTGAGAAAGGCGAAAAGAGTAAGGAGACGCTTCATGCGCGCCCATGAAGCCATGGAGCGTTCTCAGATGCAAGGGCAGAAGCAGGGCTGAAACTTATCTGTCCAAGCAGGCTATCTTTATGCTTTCATCCGTATCACCCTCCGCATGACCTTCCCCCGCCTGCTTTCCGCCTGCCTGCTTCTTCTGCCGCTGCTCAGCGTCAGTTGCTCCACCCAGCCTTATTATTATGGCGGGCAGCCCGCATACGGGGGCCAGCCGTCCTATGGGCAGAACCTGTTTCGTTATGGGCAGCAGGGCGTGAATGTGGCCAAAAAACTGCCCTCCCGCGTGATGGGCCTGTTTCGCAGCGATGGCTCCTTTTGGTATGCCGATGGGATGCAGGGCCGGCCCTCCATCCGCATCGTCCTGGGCGAGCAGATGGTCTATCTCTACAAAGGTGGTCACCTCGCGGGTGGCTCGCCTATTTCCTCCGGCTCCGAAGGGTATGATACTCGCCCAGGGCGCTATCGCGTGATCGAGAAGGACATTGACCACAAATCCTCCATCTACGGCGACTACGAAGACATGTACGGCAATGTGGTGATGACAAACATTGACAACCGCAAGGACCGCCGCCCGCCTGGCACCCGCTTTGAAGGGGCGAAGATGTACTATTTCATGCGCATCTACGGCGGTGTGGGCATGCACCAGGGCTACCTCCCCGGCTACCCCGCCTCCCACGGCTGCATCCGCCTCCCCGGCCACATGGCCGAGAAATTCTTCCTCGCTTGCCCCATGGGCACGCCTGTGACGGTGGTGCCGTGAGGGGTGTTATGACTGGCAAATTTCATCTGTTGTCCCTAGCTGTCTGTTTAATGACAGGCTGTGTGACGGCCCCTAAAAAGACGAGTGAAACCTCGCTGCCTTCATGGCTCAGCGCGGTTCAGGCTCATCCAGAGCTGCGCGGCATCGCCGTGCACATCAGCCCCGAAGTGATGGGCGTGGAAAAGCACTTCTCTCTTCAGCGACCGCATGAGGTCAACTATGTGTTTAAGGACGGCTCCATCCATGTGATGACCTTCGATTTCCGTGGAGCGAAGGTCGAGGATCGCTGGACGAGCCTCAAGGAACTGCCTTTTGAAGAGGTTGAAATCCTTTCGGTGAATGAATGGAGACAACGCATTAACGCTTCTGCAAAAAAGTGACACTATGGCTGGCGAGGATGTCAAAACCCTCGGGTCTTGATCCCATTCACCTCCGCGCGCTCCAGCAAAAAGGCGAGGGCTGCAGGTGTGAGCTGTGCTTTGGGCAGGGTAGAATACGAGGCTCCACGAAAGCCCAGGAGGATCAGGTCTTCATATTGCCTCACCTCGTCCAAGGCAGCCCAGCCCAGGGTCATACTGCCTAGCGAGCTCTCAGCTTGGATAGTCTCTTCGGTAAAGGTGTATCGGGCTTTGCCCTCGATGATACTTTCCAACTTCGTGATGGCGCGGCTTCGCCCCATCCAATAACCCCCCACGTAAATGAAGAAACCCATCGCCAGTAATGTGAGGGAGATGATGGAGAAGCTGCCTAAGATGCCATCACGTAGATCCATGCAGACGCCAATGCCAATCAGCAAGACAGCTAGGCTCAGGCCTAACCAATGTTCATTTTTGAAAAACCAGGCCCGCCAAGCCTTGATCATCATCTCGCGAGTCACTTGAATTTCGACTTCGTGACGGATGGGATTTTGAGTCGTCGAGGATGTGTTCATCAGGGAGCTTTCCAGGTTATAAGAAAGTCTCGGTGAAAAGTCATCTGTTACTGGAATCGGTTCGGAATTTGATTGCCTGCGGATGAGGTGAATGAGGGAGATGGACGATCCTCAGTCTAACTCCTGAAGTGATGAACCGACGATATCTCGTTCGAGAGACCTTCTTTATGGCGCCCGGGACCTTCTCAGCGCTAGGCCCGCGAGAGCTAGGCCGAGTAGCAGCGCGCGTGAGGGCTCGGGCACGATGGTGGCACTGACTTCGATGCTGCCAATGGAGAAGGATTTGAAACCCGTGGGGGTGCCGGTGGTATTGGTGTTTTGGACGGCGAGTAAGAGGGATGAGGCTCCTGTATTGGCCGTGCCCGCGCCCCAGTTGGCCGCATCTCCTAGAGACCAGTTCCCGGCTTGATCGAAGAGAATGGTTTCGCCGGAATACAGCACGAGGTCCCAAGTGGTGCTAGTGAAGGTAAAATCAAAGGCGGTGATGGCACTGGTGAGGCCGAAGCCTGAAGCGACCGAGCCGCTGGGATCATTGGCGGTATTGTCGGCTTTGGTACCCAGGCGAAAGCCATGGCCACCATTGTTGATTTCCAGAGCGAAGGCGTCGTTGCTACCAAAGAAGGATCCCAGCGTGGAGGTGAGGCCGATGCGGAAGCGCCCGGTGTTGTCCGCCGCATAATCTCCCGTGCCGGCGAGATCAAAGTCAGTGACCGAAAACTGAATGGTGGAAGTGAAGGGATTCAGCTCTGGCCGGACGGTGGTGGAAAAGTTACCTGAATTGGAAACGCCGCTGTTGGTCGTCATCACGGTCAGCACCCCACCAGATTCGGTCACCCCTGCGTCCGCGAAATTGGTCCAGTTGCCGATGCTGCTGCTGTCTGGGGTGGCTTTGATGCCGTTTTCAAAACTGTCCTGTAACAAGACGGCGGCTGGAGAAATCCCAGCACCGGCTAAAACCCAAGCTGCCAAGAACAGGAGGGAGCGAAGCAGGGCCGAAGCGCGAAAAAGAGGGGGCAATTTCATGGTTAGGGCAGGTGAGCCCCAACCAAAAAAATGGAGATGCCCCTGCTGGTGGTGCGGGGGCTCTCATTGGGTGGGGGGACAGCAAATGTATCTGAACCTCCCCAGGCATCAAGGCCGAGGCGGGATCTAGCGGCAAGATCAGGCAGATCTTTAGGGTGGTGCCGAGCGGGTGGCACCGATGCGACCCCATAACGGCTGTTTATTTGCCGGGCTCGATCATCTTTAAGGCGGGCTTGTCGCCCCCCTGCGCCTGCCACCAGGCCTCAATGGAAGGGATATCAAAAAGGCGGAACTTACGGCCCACACGGTTTTCAAAGGTGATTTGGGCTTGTTTGGCCACGTCCAGAATCGGATCTTCTTTGAGGACTTTGAGCAGGAGGGCATTGGTCTCAGCTTCTGTGCTAGAGCGAAGCAGGAAAGCTGAACGCAGGCGTGCCTCCCAGGGCTGTTTTGCATCCTGCATCAGGCCATGAAGCTGGGCAGGGGAGAGATCCGCCTCACGCGTGACGGGACTGTCTTTAAACAGCTCGCGCACGGGCAGGGTGTAGCCTGGGTCAATGCTGATGCCCATGTCGTAGTAAGCCTGCACGCGTTTAAATTCCGCCTGCGCCGCATGGGTCAAGTTTTTCATGGCGGGGTCCATCATGGCTTCGACCAGGGCCTGGAGAGATTCCCGGCTGCCCGTGGCGATGGCTTTATCGGCGTAGCTGGTGAGACGATTGCGCTCCTTGATGAGAATCAGCTCCCCCGTGGCCGGCGTCACACTGGGCATCATGGCGGCGACTTGGGAGGCATCCTGGTCAGAGACGCGGGCCGTGTCTGCCGAAGGGACGAAGGAGGACTGCTGTATGACGAGGGCCATGCGGTCCGCCATTTCCTGAAGGCGGCTCTGAGTCTTGGCCCGTTCTTCACCTTGGGCATCCAATTGCCGCTGCAGCGCTGCGATCTGGGCATTCGCTTGGTCGAGAGCCACTTTCATGGAGGCGGAAACCTCCGGTGATGCTGCACCTGGGCTGCTAGTAGGTGCCTTCTGCGCTAAATAAGAGCTCCCCCAAAGCGCAAGGCCTCCCACGAAGACGAATTGAACGGCAGATAAAATGAGGGCTGGTTTCCACACGCTGGAGGTCGGCTTTGTCGGTTCCTGCTTTTTGCGCTGGGCGGTGCTGGGAGCGCGGGCTGGGGCGGGGGCAGGAGTGGATTCGGGAGCATCCTTGAGCAAGGGCTTCCGTGCCGGGGAGGAGGGGGGAGTTTCGGCCATGTGGAAATAATTAAGCTCAATATCAAATAAATTCCAGCCTGTGAACGTGGACAGTTGTCTGCCACTGTGGCAGGCATGCTTTCAGCCTGCTGCTTATCGAGATGAGTTCGCCCCCCCCTCTGCCCTCTCCCAATGCTTCGCGTCAGGCCACGATTGTGTGGTCCATTGGCGGCTTTCTTGTGTTTTTGCTGACCGTCCTGTGGCCTTACCAGCATTGGGAGTTTGAGTCGCGGTCCAGCATCGTGATGGGGATCGTGAACAAAGCCGCTGCCGATTCCGAGTGGTACTACTGCTTGGCCGTAGCTCCCATCGTGGGCTGGCTCATCTGGCGCATGCGGGATGATCTGCGGCGTTTGCCATTGCGGGTTTCGTGGTTCGGTGCACCGCTGCTGGTGGTCGGCATGGTTTGTTATTGGGCAGGGTATAAGGTGGATACGGGTTACCCAGGTTTCATGGCCGTGCAGCTCGTGACCCTCGGTCTCATCCTCATGCTGGGCGGTTGGCACTGGGTAAAGTGGCTGGTTTTTCCCTGGGCCTTCCTTGTTTTTATGTGGCCGATGGTTCCTCTGGAGACGCGCCTCGCCTTCCCACTGCGCATTTTGACGGCCAAGGCTTCTTCTGGCTTTCTGAACTTGGTGGGTCTGGACGTAGTGCGGGATGGTACGGGCATCCACTCCGCCGCAGATGCCGCGCGTGGTCTTGCCCAGGGGGCTGAGTTTAAGCTGGATGTGGATGAGCCCTGCAGCGGCATTCGTTCTCTCTTTTCATTGCTGATGATCAGCGCCCTCTACGGCTGGCTGATGCTGAAGACTTGGGGCGCGCGCACCGTGCTGTTCGCCAGCGCCATTCCGCTGGCGGTGTTAGGGAATTTTGTCCGGATGATCTTGCTTACCTTGGGTAGCAAGTGGTTTGGCGTTGAGTTCGCGGTGGGAAGAAACATCGCCGGGCAGCAGGAGATGAGCGCCTTTCATACCCTGGCTGGATTCGCGGTCTTTGGCGTGGCCCTGGCGGGCATGTTTGCCATCGCAACCATTCTCGAAAAACGTGAGTCGAAAAAACGCCCGCAGTCGCCGGAGGCGCCCCGTCCTGCGCCCGTGATAGTGGGCAAAAGTCCGTGGCTGCCTTTGGCTGTTTCGGTGCTCATTTGTGGCGTCGGGCTGGCCTTTTGTGCGGTCACGGATACCACGTATCGGGTGGGGGCACCGCCCATCAGTCTGGATCTGCCAGAGCGATTGGGAAATTTTGAAAGTCAGGACATGCCTATGATGGCGGTCGAACGGCAAAACCTAAATGAAGGGGTGCAGATCGGGCGTCGCTTTTACTTCACGCGAGAGCGTGCGGTGCTGGCCTCTGTGGTCTTGAGCGGGCCCGTGAAACGCTCCCTCCATGAACCTCAAATCTGTCTGCCTGGGCAGGGGTGGGTGATCAGCGGCAAGAGCTTCATTGAGTTTGATTGCGGTCTCCCTCAGCCCGTTCAGGCGACTCTGCTGACGATGCACCGGGATGTGCAAAACGCGGCGGGGGCTGTCGTGCGGACAAAGGCTCTCAATGTGTATTGGTATCAAGGTTCCCAGGGGCGCACCGCCTCCTCTTATGATGAGCATGTGGGCTATTCTTATGCGGATGCTCTGCTGCGCAACATTGACCACCGCTGGGCTTTGCTGTCCTTCTTTGCACCCCTGAAAGATCAGGCTCTTGGCAGCATGGATCCCTATGCGGAGTTGAACGCCTTGGAAGATATGAAAGTCTTCATGCGTGAGTTTGTGCCGCCTCTTTTGGAAGCGGCACCTAAAGATTAAAAAAGGGAACGACGTGATTTTGATCAAACCGCCTGCACCGTCTGCCCTGAGAAAGTCTGCCATGTGCCTGCATCTGCGGCAGCTTGGCGTACATACGCCAGGCCGACGTAAGTCTGCTTTTCGGGGTGCCAAGTGGCACTGGTGATCTGGCCGACTTCTTTACCCTCGGCATTCATCAAAAACTCTCCATGGGGTTGCTCCGTTTCGCTGGTCCAGGCGATGAGCTGGCGAGGCATCTTGCCAGTGGTTTTGATGCGGGAAAGAATCTCCTGACCGATGTAGCAGCCTTTGGTAAAGCTCATGGCGCGGCTTTCCAGCCCGGCCTCTTGAGGGAAGGTCTCGGCATTCAATTCGTGCGGGTAAGCAGGCACTCTGTTCAGGATGCGCAGGGTCTCCGCCTCGGCTTCGCTCAGCCATGTCTCACTTGGCGGTGCGCTGGTGTTTGGTAGCCATACATCATAACCCGGGAGGTGAAAACGATACTCATTGGTTAGGTAGTGACCTTCGGCGGAGGGTGGATTTTCTGTCCCATTAGGTGGAGAGATCCTGTGCCACAGTTGCCAGTCATCCGTGATATCTTCCAGCACCGCATCGTCAGCGATGATGTAGCGCTCCAGCCTTATGCCCAAAGATTCACGCAGGCTTGTATCGGCATCCAGCAGCAGGCTTTCACCATCGGGAGCCGCATGGATGAAGATATCTCCTTCGATCTTGCCTTTAAGATTGGTCACACAGGCATAGAGCGCCGTGAGACTGTTGGCCGTGCGAACATCGTTGGTCACTTGGCCATTGAGGTAACGCACGCGATCCGCTCCGGAGAGCCGCCACTTGGCGCGGGTGGACAGATTCACCCAGGCTCCCTGGGTGGCGAGGGTGGAGTAACGATCGGCAGTCATGAAAATTAAGAGGCAATCTGGCCGATGACAGAAAAGTCGAGATCGCCTTTCCCTTGGTTCACACCGCTGCGCATTGTCTCGGCAGTGCAGTCTAAGGCAGGCGTTGAGACACCTCCTTGCGAAGCAAGCTCGCGGGCAAAGTTGGCATCCTTCAGCATGTTACGCAGGGAAAAGTGTGCTTCAAAATCCCCTTGGATGATGGTCGGTAACTTCATTCCAATGAGGCCTGAGTAGTTCGCATTATTTTCCAAAGCGGTCAGAAGGTTCTCAAGCGGGATTCCTTGGCTGTGTGTGATGGCCGCCGCCTCCGCCAGAGCCTTGACGGTGATAGCGGTCACCAGATTGGTGACGATCTTCAGCACCGTCGCATCGCCGGTTTCTCCCAGCGGAAGAATTTTGGCCGATGAAGCCTCCAGGATGGGACGTGCTTTTTCGAGAACTTCAGTGGCCCCGCCGATGTAGTAAACGAGCTTGCCATTTTGTGCCGCCATCTTGCTGCCTGTGAATGGGGCATCTAGGAATGTAGCGCCACTTTCCGCACAAAGAGCAGCGGCTTCCAGCGTAGCTGTCTTGCTGACGGTGGCGTGGTTCAGAATGACGTGATCGGGCGTCAATGCAGGCTGCATGTCCCGCAGGGCTGTCAGCAGGGCCTCGCCGTCGCGAACGAAGATCTGGATGACCATGGCGGCATTTGCCACGTCTCGCGGACTTGGTAAGGCCCCAGGAACGTTGCGGGCGGTGTGGCTCCAGACGTGCACGGGGTGGCCAGCTCGGCGCAGGTTTTCAGCCACCCGGCTGCCGATGATGCCGAGCCCGAGAACGCCGACGGGAGAGGGTTGATTCATAAAGTTGTGTGAAGATGCTTCGCCGGGTTACGCTTGTCTGCAAGCTCTGGCTGATGCCGTGCAGGTGAATCGGCCTTGCCTCAGCGGATAAACTTGCGCACTGAGAGCTTTCTTTATGCTCGCCCTTGCCCTCGGCTTCGGGCAACTTTGTTGGTCGGTGCTTCGTTCGTTGTTCATCTTTTACTTTTTCCCATGATCTCCTGGTTCGCCCGCAATCACGTCGCTGCCAATCTCCTCATGCTGGGGGCGGTGATCGCGGGGATCTGGACTCTTGCTTCGGATCGCATTCCTTTGGAGGTGTTCCCAGACATGCCCTCGCGCATGATTTCCGTGACCGTGCCCTACCCGGCCTCAGCTCCCGAGGAGGTGGAGGAAAGCATCGTCCTCAAGATCGAGGAAGCCATCCAGCAGGTGGGCAGCATCAAGCATATCAATTCCACAGCCTCCTCCAGCGGCGGGACAGTCGTGATCGAGGTGGAAGAAGGGAAGGACCCGCGCGAGGTGCTGGATGACATCAAAATCCGCGTGGATGCCATCCCGAATCTGCCGGAGTTGGCCGAAAAACCCACCATCCAGCTTGATGACAATTTCCACTCTGTTATCACCGTCGCGGTAGCAGCGGACATGGCCGAGGCGGACCTCCGCCGTTTGGGGGAACAAATCCGCGATGAGATCTCCGCCCTGCCAGGCATCACCCACGCCGGGCTTTCAGGGGTGAGGCCTTATGAGATCGGCATCGAAATCCCCGAGGCTACCTTGAGAAAGTATGGCCTGAATCTGGAGCGTGTCAGTCAGGCCATCCGAGGCAGTGCGCTGGATCTGCCTGCGGGCGTGGTGCAAACCGAAGCGGGCGATGTTTCCATCCGCACCCGTGGACGCGCCTACACTGGGGAGGATTACTCCCGCGTGGTCATCCTCACCAGGCCCGATGGCACCAAGCTGACGCTGGGGGAGATCGCCATCATTCAAGATGGTTTTAACGAGAACCCCCTCCTAGCCCGGCTCAATGGCAAACGCTGTGTGGTGGTAAACGTGATGCGGGAAGGTGGCCAAAACGCCATCAACATCGCTGAGTCCGTGAAAGAATACATCACCACGGCCCAGAAACGGATGCCGGATGGGGTGCAGATCGAATTCTGGAATGATCGTTCCAAGATCGTCAAAGGCCGCATCAGCCTGCTCATTCAAAATGCTCAGAGCAGTCTCATCTTAGTCTTTCTCTGTGTGGGACTCTTCCTGCGGCTAGATGCCGTGTTTTGGGTAGCTGTGGGCATGGTGGCCAGCTTCATGGGGGCCATTGCTCTGATGCCGTTTTTTGACATTGCCATCAATCTCTCTTCGCTCTTCGGATTCATCCTGGTTCTAGGCATCGTTGTGGATGATGCCATCGTGATTTCAGAGCACGTGGATACGCTGCGTCAGCGTGGCATGTCGGCCCTGGATGCGGCGATTCAAGGGACCAAGGAAATGGCAGTGCCCATCACCTTTGGGGTTCTCACCACGGTCATCGCCTTCCTGCCTATGGCGGTTGGAGCCAGCGATTTCTTGATGATGTTTAAGCCCATCGCCATCGTTTTCATTTTGGTGATGTTGATCGCCTTGGTGGAGACCAAGATCATCCTGCCTTCTCACCTCGCTCATCCAGTGCCCGGCCTGAGTGGGGCCTCGGATATCTTGGGGCCTGTTCATCGGTGGTCAGAGCGCACACTGAGGAAGTTCGTGGATACCTTTTACCGCCCTGCACTGCGCTGGTGTGTGCATCATCGCTACACGGCTCTCGCTGCTTTCTTTGGGGGGCTCATCATCCTCTGCGGTTTCTTTTTTAGCGGACGCATCCTTTGGATCTTTTTTCCCCGTGTGCAGAGTGAGCGTATTGAGGCGAAGCTGACCATGCTGGATGGTACCCCGTTTGAAGTCACTGATGGCCACATCCAGCGGATGTATGAGATCGCCGAGCAGATGAAAAAAGAGTACGTGGGACCGGATGGGAAGCCGGTTATTCGTGCTATCCTCGCCACCACTGGCACCACCCGCTTGACGTGGGGAAGCGGTGGCAGCACCGGCAGCTCTCATGTGGGAGAGATCAATATCGAGACCTACGGTCCTGAAGAGCGCAGCCTCAAGGTAAATACCGTGGACATGGCCGCTGACTGGCGGAAGCGAATCGGCAATATCGTGGGCGCAGAGGAGCTGAATTTCCGAGCTGAAATCATTCGCAGTGGTGATCCCGTGGACCTTCAGTTGACCGGCACAGATCCGGATGAGCTGTTGGATATTTCAGACAAGATCAAAGCCCACCTAGCCACCTACGCAGGCGTCTTTGACATTACAGATTCTCTCGATAGCGGCCGCAATGAAATCCAGCTCCGCCTCAAGCCGGAAGCACAGTCTTTTGGCGTGACAGTGAGTGACCTAGCACAGCAGGTGCGGCAGGCGTTTTATGGCAATGAAGTGCAACGCATCCAGCGTGGGCGCAATGAGGTCAAGGTGATGCTGCGTTACCCGAAAAATGATCGCAAAAACCTCGCCACTCTCGAGACCATGCGGGTGCGTACTGCGGCGGGTTTGGAGATTCCATTTTCCCGCGTGGCAGAGGCAAAGGTGGGGAAAAGCTTTACCAACATCAAAAGGGTGGACCGGCGCCGCGCCATGAACATCACGGCCGACGTCAATAAATCCACGACCGATCCCGCCAAGGTGAGGGCGGATGTGGAAGTTTATGTCCGGGAGCTCATGGCCACGCATCCGCACATTCAGTGGAGCTTTGAAGGCGAAGCCCGGGCACAGCGTGAAGGGGCCGATGCGGGCAAGTGGGCATTGGCGATCATTTTGTTAGGCATGTATGCGATGATGGCCATCCCTTTCAAAAGCTACACCCAACCATTCATCGTTTTATTGGTTGTCCCCTTCGGCATCGTAGGGGCCGTGCTGGGGCATCTTTTCCACAGCATGCCCGTCAGTAGCATGAGCATCTGCGGCATGCTGGCGGTCACTGGGGTGATCGTGAATGACACGCTGGTCTTAGTGGATCGCATCAACCAACTGCGTGAAGAAACGGGCGACCTGAAATATGCCGTCCAGGAGGGAGGGCGCAGTCGCTTCCGAGCCATCTTTTTGACTCAGATCACCACCTTCGTTGGCCTCATGCCCTTGATGTTTGAATTTGGCAGTCTCATTGAAAATTCGCCTCCGGGGATCAGTCACATTCTCACGGCAATCTTTGGTGACAATCGCGCTGCGCAGGCCACCAGCGCCCAGTTCCTCACGCCGGTGTCTGTTTCCATGGGGTACGGCAGCCTCTTTGCCACGGTGATCACGCTCTTCTTGGTTCCCCTCTGTTATCTGGCAGTGGATGACCTGGGCCGTATCATCAATCGCATCTTAGGGCGCAAACCTCAACCAATCGCCATGCCATTAGGGGCACCTTCGGCTTAAAGTTAGCCTTTGGCCCAAAGTCACTTGGCTGATCGTTATGTCCAGTTCTGACTCGCCGACTCCTGCTGAAGGTAAATCCATCGAAGCCAAGACCTGGTGCCTGTATGTGCTGCGTTGTCGAGATGGGAGCCTCTACTGTGGCATCACCAATGATCTGCATCGGCGGCTGGACATGCACCGCGAAGGCAAGGGGGCGAAGTACACGCGGGGTAGGGGACCTCTATGGCTGCTAGGCTCTTGGCCACATGGCGATATGCCTGCGGCATTGAAAGCCGAGCGTGTCTTTAAAGCTCTCAGCCGAGCTCAAAAAGAAAAATGGCTGGAGGCGAACCTCCAGCCATCTTCAAAAATCTGACTCTGAAGGAAATTACTTCTTCACGTGGCCAGAGACGAGCTTGGTCATCTCAAACATAGAGACCTGGGTCTTGCCGTCGAACACCTTCTTCAGCGCTTCGTCTGCGTTGATGAGGGTCTTGTTCTTGGTGTCCTGAAGGCCTTTAGCCTTGATGTAGTCCCAAAGTTTCTTGGTCAGTTCGCCACGTGGAAGCGGAGTGGATCCAACCACAGCGGCCAGAGTTTCGTCCGGCTGGACGGGTTTCATCAGGGCTTCGTTGGGTTTACGTGGAGTGGTAGATGCTGTTTTAGCCATTTCTCTTTTTCGCAGACGCCGCCGGATAAGTCAATACGTGTGATTGTAGGTAATTCGGTGAAGGCTCCCCAGGCAAATTGCAAAAATATGGGTGAAGAGGCGAGGAATCCGCGCCAGAGGCGTTATGCACACTCTGTGTTCTTTGCAGACTTTGGATGTTCCCTTTTCGTTCTATGCCCTCTCTTTTTGCCAAAATCATCGGTTTCGTTCTGATTCTGGCGCTTTATGCACCGATGGCTGGCCTTCACGCGCAGGCACCTCGGGCGGAGATCATTTCTCCTCAGGTCAAAATCGCCGTGGATCGTGGACTGGCCTGGCTTTTGAAGCAGCAGCAGCCTGCCGGTTTCTTCTCGGAACAAAAGACAGATAAAAAAATCCAGCGTGGGGACATCCCTAGCCACAGTGCAGCGATGACGTCTCTGGCCATCATGGGACTGGCCTCAGTGGGGCATCTCCCAGGCGATCCTACTCCTGAAGGTCAAGCGGCCCAGCGCGCCCTGAAATACGTGGTGGACCACGTGGAGCCCGACGAAAACGGCTATCTGGGGCGCAGCGACCGTAGCCGCATGTATGGCCACGGTATCATCACACTGATGCTGACTGAAATGCTTGGCATGTCTCCCGACATCGAAACGGATAAAAAAGTCCGCTCCATGACGGAGAAAGCCATCAAGCTCATCATTCGTGCCCAGCAGGTTCCTAAAAGCGATGCCAACAAAGGCGGTTGGCGCTACGAGCCAGCTAGCAGCGATAGCGACATCAGCGTCAGTGTGTGGCAACTGATGTCTCTCCGTGCTGCCAAGAATAGCGGCATCGAAGTCCCCAAAGAAGCCATTGATAATGGCATTGCCTACATCAAGCGCAGCTACCGAGCGGAGCGAGATAGCAATGGCAACCTCAAGCAACTGGAGGCCGCGTTCAGCTATGAACCTTACGGGGGGCGGCAAACCTTCTCCACCACCTCTGCTGGCCTGCTTTCTCTCCAAGTGGCTGGCCAATACAACATTCCTGAAGTGCTGGGCTCATCCAACTGGCTGCTCAAGTTTCCACCGGAGGTCAATGAGCCCTGGTTTTACTACGGCTGCTATTATTATGCTCAAGGCATGTATCATCGTGGGGGCGACCACGCCGCCACCGCCCGGCAGAAGACCGAGCAGATGCTCGTGGGAGCCCAAAGCCCCGAAGGCGCCTGGTTCCCACGCAACGGCAATGAAAAATCCGCCGGCCCCGTGTACGCCACCTCTCTGGCCCTCCTCAGCCTCAGTGTGTATCACCACTTTCTGCCGATTTATCAGAAGTGAAGATTGGAGTATTTAATTTCAGGGAACGGACCTGATAATTACATCAAAAGGCAAAGGGAGGTTAGAACCTATTGCGAGCACTACATTTGCCGGTCTTACGTCCCAGACGTCGTATCCATCCTTCCAAAAAGCCAATGAATGTTCATAGCCGATACCGGTCCAGGGCAGTTTTTCAAATCCGAGTGCAACGAAAGCATGAACAAGCTCATCTGAAGTTGGTTGGGTTCCCTTTACGTGGGGCTGAGTGGTGACAATGCGCCAACCTCCATTGAGGTCACACCACAAACCCTTTAATTGAATATTGTCACCAAATAGTTCGTTTTGAAGGCGCAGCCTTTGAAAATATTCGATAGGAAAAGCAGAAACCATATAGGGATTCCCTTGGGTATCCCACTCGACAGCATATCCTGCTGCGTTTGGCTTTGTATATTTTAACCACAGGCCAGATTCCTCGTCATAAATAACATCGTGTTCCCTGCTCTTGGACTCAGGTGGCATCTTGAAACTTGGCGGTAGAATCAGGTTTCTTTCTTTTGCCCAGATGTGTAACGCAGCTTTTTCTTTGTCAGGGTAGTCCCAGTCGTCCTCATCAATAGTGCCATTTGGGCGTAGGCTTGCTCGGAGGTGCATTTCGGCATCTCTGAGCGTGTTTTGCGCATTTTGGCGGCTATCTCTTCCCACGTCATTGATAGCTTAGTTTTCCATAGGGCCTGAGGGGCGCAATGGAAAACTTCGTTTCAGCTTCCCTGCTTGACCTATTGCCTCTGCCGCGTTCCTATGCGCCGCGCCGGGTTCCGGTGTTTTTGAATTCAACCCATCTTTATCATCATGGCACTCTCTGTCGGCTCTTCCGCCCCTGATTTCACCGTCACCACCCTCGGCGCCAATGGCCCTGAGCTGTTCAAGCTGTCCGAAAACATCGGCACTTCTAACATCCTACTTCTGTTCGTGCCGATGGCCTTCACGGGCGTTTGCACCACTGAGTTCTGCGAACTGTCGAAAGGTATCAATGCCTACACCTCCCTGAATGCGAAGGTCATCGGCATCAGCGGTGACAATCCCTTTGCTCAGAAAGCCTGGGCTGAGAAGGAAGGCATCACGCTCCAGCTTCTCAGCGACTACGATCACAAGATCACTGAGGCCTACGGCGTGGCTTATGAGAGCTTCCTGCCTGCCAAAAACCTGATCATGGGCGGCGTGCCCAAGCGTTCCGCCTTCATCATTGATAAGGCCGGCGTGATTCAATACGCAGAAGTTCTGGAGAGCCCCGGTGACCTGCCAAACTTCACTGCTATCCAGGCGAAGCTGAAGGAATTGGCCTAATTTTAGACCGTTTTTGCGAAGAGGGAGCCTGTGAGGGCTCCCTCTTTTTTATGGCCGAGACTGGGGGCGGAGCTCCCACGCTCCTGCTTGACTCCCGGCTCCCTTCAGGGCACAGAGTGCGCCCCCCATGCTCTCCGTTTCCAATGTCAGCAAGACCTATGCAGGCCGCACCCTCTTTAGCGGTGTGTCTTTTCACATCAACCGGGGGGAAAAGATCGGCCTCATTGGCCCCAATGGAGCTGGCAAGTCCACGCTATTTTCCCTGCTGCTGCGTGAGACGACGCCCGATGATGGGTTGGTAACGATGGAAAAGAACTTGGAGTTTGGGTTTCTTCCCCAGGAAAGTGCTCCAGTGGATGACGTCACGGTGCTAGAACTGGCGACGAGCCATGTTCACGAACACAGCCGTTGGGAAGCCGAACCGAAGGCCAAGCGTATCCTCAAAGGTCTGGCCTTTCGTGAAACAGATTTTGATCGCAACGCTCGCACGCTTAGCGGTGGCTGGGTGATGCGCGCTCATTTGGCCCGACTGCTGGTTCAGGAGCCTGATCTGCTGCTGCTGGATGAGCCGACGAACCATCTTGATCTTGAGTCCCTCATCTGGTTCCAAGACTATCTGCAGAGTTATCCAGGTGCCATTTTGATGATTTCACATGACCGTGAATTTCTCAACGCGCTCACGGATGCCATCCTCGAAATCGCCCACAGCAAGGTGAACCGCTATCGTGGAAACTACGATGCCTACCTGGTAGAAAAAGCCGCCCGTGAGGAGCAGATGAAAGGCGCATTTGAAAATCAGCAGCGCGAAATCGCCAAGCTCCAACAGTGGGCCGACCGCTTCAAGGCCAAGGCGAACTTTGCCTCCCGTGCCCAGGACAAACTGAAGATGATTGATCGCATGGAGAAGCTGGAGGGTCCGGCAGCAGCGGCGAAGACCGTGAAGTTCCGTTTTCCCCAGCCTCCACGCAGTGGCCAGCGCGTGCTGACGCTGAAGGGGCTGGACTTCGCCTACGGCGAAACACCGGTTTACAATGGTTTGGATTTTGAGATCGAACGAGGTCAGCGCATCGTGCTCGTGGGGCCAAACGGAGCCGGTAAATCCACGCTGTTGAAGCTCCTCGCCGGCGCTTTGACACCGCAGGCAGGCAAGCGCGAGCTCGGTCACAATGTGAAGCAGGGCTACTTTGCGCAGTATCGTGGCGACGTGCTGAACATGAAGCACACGGTGCTTCAATCAGCCATGGATCTCCCCAGCCGCCCGGGGGAAAACATGTGCCGCACCTTGTTAGGCTCCTTTCTGTTTCATGGCGACGATGTGTTCAAGCCGGTCGGAGTTCTTAGCGGTGGCGAAAAATCCCGACTCGCTTTGGTGCGCCTGCTTTTGGATCCGCCGAACCTGTTGCTGATGGATGAGCCGACCACTCACCTGGACATGGGCAGCATTGATGCGCTCATCGGTGCGTTGGAAGACTATGAAGGCACGCTGGTTTTCATCAGCCACGATGTTCACTTCATCCGT
The DNA here is from genome assembly GCF_014203045.1 of Prosthecobacter dejongeii. Taxonomy (NCBI): domain Bacteria; kingdom Pseudomonadati; phylum Verrucomicrobiota; class Verrucomicrobiia; order Verrucomicrobiales; family Verrucomicrobiaceae; genus Prosthecobacter; species Prosthecobacter dejongeii. Next base: position 196,805 of record NZ_JACHIF010000011.1, on the reverse strand, counting down.
GCCATGGCCCGGGGTGTTATCCACATTGCCGGTGGGGTGCTCACTCCTTATGCCGGAGATTACCAGTATTTCCTCGACAAGACCAAGGCCACCTCTGCCCGCGAGGCCCTGACTGCCAGTTTGACCAACAGCCAGCCCGGTGCCTGGGATGCACCCAAGAAGGCATACGCCCCACCAAAGTCGAAAGAACAAAAGCGCCTGGAGGCAGAAGCCCGGAACAACCGAGCCAAAGGCCGAAAGGACCTGGAGAAAAATGTCGCCCGTATTGAAGAAGAACTCGCCGCGCTCGACAAACGTAAGATGGAGCTCGTGGAGATGCTGCAGGATGGGGCGGTGTATTCCGATGCCGCTCGGTTTAAGGCCCTGAGCAAGGAGTTGGAAGAGATCGAACCTCGCGTCGCCACCAAAACCACGGCTTGGGAAAAAGCTGCGGGTGAGTTAGAAGCCTTGATTGCCAAAGAGGCTGTCGGTTGATCCGTAAGACCTGGCGGGGAACGGGCGTTCCTTCGCCATGTCCAGCTCACTTTCCTCTCGCCGCCAGTTTTTGACGCAAAGTTCACTCGCGGCTGGAGCAGCCCTGGGCTTCCCGGCCATCGTCAGTTCACGCTCACCCAATGCCAAGGTGAATCTGGCATTCATTGGCGTAGGCGGTCGTGGTGCCGCGAATATTCAAAGCCTCGTCGGCACCTCCCTATACCCGCCGAAACTCAAGGAAGGAGAGGCCGCACCGCCGATCAAAGAACCCTCGGAGAATGTGGTGGCTATCTGCGATGTGAACGGTATGAACCTGGATCGTGCTGCCGAGGCTTTCCCAAAAGCCAAAGCTTTCCGTGATTTTCGGAAGCTGTATGAAGAGTCCAAGGACTTTGACGCCGTAGTCGTCAGCACCACAGAACACACCCATGCTTATGCCACGCTGCCAGCCTTGCTCATGGGCAAGCCTGTCTATTGTGAGAAACCGCTGACCCGCGATGTGGCGGAAGCACGTCTCATCACCGAGGCTGCGGCTAAGGCCGGAGTCGCCACCCAGATGGGAACGCAGATTCATGGTCAGCCTAACTATCGTCGTGTGGTGGAATTGATCCAGAGCGGAGCCATCGGCAGAGTCACCGACGCTCACGTATGCGTTTCTCGTGCCTGGGGACTGCAAAGTAAGGAAGAAGCTGAAGCGAACAAGGACATCGTCTTTGTCACCGAGCGCCCGAAGGAGGGGCAGACACCTCCGCCGTATCTCGATTGGGATCTCTGGCTAGGCCCAGCCCCCTACCGCCCTTATCATGAAGTCTATTTTCCTGGGCCCAAGTGGTATCGCTGGTGGGACTTTGGCAATGGCACCATGTCAGATCTCGGCAGCCATTGGAATGACCTGCCTTTCTGGGCGTTGAACCTGGACGCCCCGCTGAGCGTGGAGGCTTTCGGCCCTGAGCCACATCCAGAGATTGCACCAGCTTCCATGTCGGCCACCTACGAATATGCAGCACGTGGTTCGCGTGCTGCCTGCAAAGTCCACTGGAACCAAGGCAGCGCCAAACCAGAAGTGTGGAAGAACGATCCCTTCATCAGCAAATGGAACAGCGGCGTGCTTTTCGTTGGCGACAAAGGCATGCTGCTTTCTGACTACAATAAACACGTCCTGCTTCCTGAGGCCGACTTCAAGAACTTCCAGCGCCCGGCGCCCTTCATTCCTGACTCTCCAGGGCAGCACACCGAATGGCTGAATGCGATCAAGACTGGCAGCCCAACTGCCAGCCCCTTCAGTTATGCAGGCCCCCTCAGCGAGGCAAATCACCTCGGCAATGTTGCTTTCCGTGCCGGTAGCAAAATTCTCTGGGATGCCAAAGCGATGAAAATCACCAACAATGAAGCCGCGAATCGTTTCCTCAGCCGCACCCCACGTGCCGGATGGAAACTTTAGGATGGTGATTCCACGCTAGATCAATGATGAGTTCTCTTTCAGTCACCTACCCTATGCGTTTTCTTTTTCCCCTTCTTGCCATTTCCTCCTTCTGTCACGCTGAAGACTGGCCCGAATTTCGTGGGCCCACTCACCAGGGGCAGACTTTAACGACGGGCCTTCCCACGGAGTGGAGTCCTTCCGTAAACAAAAATATCCTTTGGAAGGCATCGGTGCCAGGGGTGGGGTGGTCGTCTCCAGTGGTGATGGGTGATCGTGTTTATCTTACTACTGCGGTCACTCAGGGCGGAGTGGAAAAGCCAGATGCAGAGCGCAGCCTGCGGGCTCTCTGCCTCCAGGCTGTAGATGGTAAGGTGGTGTGGGATCAGGAGGTTTTCATCCAACCCAAAGACGCTCCCGCCGTTCATAAAAAGAACAGTCACGCTAGCCCCACGCCTGTCTATGAAGACGGAAAATTGTATGTCCACTTTGGTCACCAGGGCAGCGCCTGCCTGAATGCGGCGGACGGCACTATGGTCTGGAAAACCCAATCCTTTGGCTACAAGCCAGTGCATGGCAATGGGGGCAGCCCTGTTATCGAAGGGGGGCTGTTCATCTTCAATGCCGATGCTGAAACGGATCCTGCTGTGATTGCTCTGGACAAAAAAACGGGCACTCAGGTCTGGAAATTTTCCCGCATCAGCGATGCCAAGAACAAGTTCTCATTTAGCACCCCGCTGGTGATTGAGGTCAATGGACAGCGCCAACTCATCAGTGCGGGTAGTGGGGTGGTGAATGCTTTGGATCCTCTCACGGGCACCGAAATCTGGAAGGCACGTTATGACCAGGGTTATTCCGTCGTGCCGCGTCCCTTGTATGCGAATGGTATGATCTACATTGGTACGGGTTATAATAAACCCCTGGCTCTCGCCATTCGCGTGGATGGCAAAGGTGACGTGACGGATACTCATATCGCCTGGAAGATTGAAAAGTTCGTTCCGCACAATCCTAGCATGGTCATTGTGGGGGATGAGATTTACTTCGTCGCTGATAATGGAGTGCTCACCTGTGCGGATGCTAAAACAGGCACCGTTCATTACCAAGAGCGTTGCACAGGCCCTATCAGTGCCTCCATTCTGCATGCCGATGGTAAGCTCTATCTTCAGGATGAAAAAGGGCTCGGTGTGATTGTCCAGCCCGGCAAAACCTTCCGCATTTTGGCCAAGAATGACCTCGCTGAACGCTCACTGGCTTCTTACGCAGTGATTGAAGATGACTTTCTCATTCGCACCGAGAGCCATCTGTGGCGCATCGGCTCAAAGTGAGAAACTCAGCGCAGAGGCCGCTCTTCCCAGCGGGCCAGTAGCCAGAGTACATCGGCCAGCCGATTCAAGTAGCGCACGACCTCTTGGTTCGGTACTTCTTGATCGGTGCCCAGAAGGTCCACTACGTGCCTCTCCGCACGGCGACAGGCGGTGCGGGCGAGATCCGCATAGGCCCCGCTCATCACTCCGGCTTCACCGGGGAGTGCCCAGCCTTTGAATTGCAGGGCACCACCCGCTTCCAGCTTGGCCACCCATTCATCTAGCCAGAGCACGTGTGTTGCTTCGAAAGGCGGGTGCGTGGCCGCATACTTGGCCTCTAGCCCAGCGGGCGTTGCCAGTTCCCCCATGAGGCTGATCAGCAGGGGCTGCACCTTTTTTACGATCTCCTTCGTCTCAGATTTTAGCGCGGCAATGCGCAGAGGGCCTAAGGCGGCATTGAGCTCATCCACCGCCCCGAGGGCATGGACACGAGGGTGGGACTTGGACGTGCGTTGACCAAAGAGGAGATCGGTCTCCCCCTGGTCGCCTCGGCGGGTGGCAATGGACATGAATGTAATCTACGCCTGGGAGAATCGGGCTGCCTTAATCTTCGTCGTCATCGTCGCGGATTTCACGTCCACCGACGGTCTTTTTCCTCACAGGAGAAATATTCCGGTGGACCCAGACGCTCTGCATCATCCCCACCAGAAAGAGGGTCACGATCATGAAAGTCCCCCCGTAACTGATGAAGGGCATGGGCAGCCCGATCACGGGAAGCATGCAGAGATTCATGCCCGCATTCTGAAATGTGTGGGCAAAGAACATCGTCACCACGCCTACCACCAACAATCGCCCTACCTGATCTCGGGAGTAAAAGGCCATGAAGATCCCCTGGATCAAAAGCAGGGCAATGCCTGTCAGCAGCAGCACCGCTCCTCGAAAGCCAAACTCTTCACAAATCACGCTGAAGATGAAGTCACTGAAAGCCTCAGCTTCAGGGAAGAAATTGCGGTGAATGCTGCGTTGATCTGGCACCTTTTCAGACATGGGGCCTTTGCCTTCAAAGCCTGCTGAAGCCACGGCCGTTTGCACGAAGTTAGGCACCCAACCATCCCCGCGAGTGTCCACTTTTTCCATCTGATTGGTCAGGAGATACCAGGTGGTGTCAATACGCGCTTGCTGGTAAGGCTTCAGCACGAAGAAATAAATCAGAGGGATGACGCATAAAGCCCCCAATACCAAGGTGATGAGGTAACGGAATGGGATGCTGCCCACTAGCATCATCGAAAGGAACACCGGTCCCCAAACCAAGCCCGAGCCCAAGTCCTCCTTGATAACCATGGCGGCTGGAATGCCCGCCAGCAAACCTCCCACAATGATCCGCAACCAGGGACGACGAAAGACTGGCCACATGCGAGGTAGCTCCCCAAACACCACGGCCAGCATCAGAATGCCGGACATGATGGCAAACTGCGAAGGCTGGATGGATTGTCCTGCGATGATGACCCAGTTTTTGTTACCGTTGATCTCGATGCCTTTGAAATGCAGGTAAACGAGGCCTCCGATGCCTGCCAAATACATAGGCCAGCAAGCCCAGCGCACCCACTTATAATCAATCAAACTGGCGGTGAAAAGGAAAGGCACTCCCAGGCCGATCCAGGTCATCTGCTGTTTCCATTTGAGCGCCAGATCCCCAGTCTCACGGAAGTAAGACGCATTGTAAATGGCATACACGCCGAAGGCTAGCAGGCCGAGCATCGTCAGGATCAGAATCCAGTTGATGCCGAGAAACTTTTTAAAAAGGGGTGTCATTGAGGTTGGGGAAGGGGGGGCTATCCGCGAATTAAGCAGGGATAGAGGCCAAAAGTTTGCGAGTGTAGTCGTGCTGCGGGCGCTCACAGAGATCATCGGCAGGCCCACTTTCAACGACTCGGCCACGGTTCATGACAATGATGTCATCACTCATGTGCCTCACCACGGCTAGATCATGAGCGATAAAAAGATAGGTCAGTTTGAACTCATCTTGAAGATCCTTGAGCAGATTCAGCACACTGGCCTGCACACTCACGTCCAAAGCGCTCACCGGCTCATCACAGATCAGAAATTTCGGCTGCACGGCCAAGGCTCGTGCAATGCCAACGCGCTGCCGCTGCCCGCCGCTGAATTCATGCGGGTAACGGTGGAGGGAGTCCTCTGGCAGGCCTACGCGGTGCAGGAGGGCGGCGGAGACATCCCGGCGCTGTTTGGCTGTCATTTCTTTAAAATGAATCGTCAGCGGTTCCGCCAGGATGGACTCAATGGTCATCCGTGGGTTGAGTGAGCCGATGGGGTCTTGGAAAATCATTTGGATCTCCTTGCGCAGCGGGCGAAAATCCGCCTCAGCCATACCAAAGATCTCACGGTCTTTATAATAGGCGCTACCGCCGGTAGGCTGGATGAGTTTCAACAGTGCGCGGGAGACGGTGGACTTACCACTGCCGCTCTCCCCTACGAGGCCCAGGGTTTTACCCTCGTTCACTTCAAAACTCACTCCATCCACCGCTTTCACAACATCACGCTTTCCCAGCCAGCCCGAACGGATCGGGAAATGAACTTGCAGGTTTTCAACGCGGAGGAGGGCCATAAGCCGCCAGTGTATCACACCGCGTCCCCGTGCCAAATGATGGCTGGAGGAAATATGGGCCTGGAATGAGCAAATTTTCGCCAAAGTCTCCAGGCTGAATTTTTCTAGCAACTCACTTCTTGGCCAATCGAGTTGCGGAAAGGTCAAAATTCTGCCCATCCCCCCTCATTATTTCTCTGACGATAAGTCTCTCGGAATTTCGGCTTGCTGAAATGCCTCCCTGAATTACAATCTCGCTTCCTTTCCGGGACAAGGCACTGTTTTTTGGCAAGAGTGGGGTCTTCCCCGCTCTTTTTTGTCTGGATAGGTCACCATTTTTATGATCAGCGAACTAAAAGCACTATTCGATTACTACGAGAAAGAGAAGGGGATTGACCGTCAGAAGATGGTTGAAGCACTTTCTCAGGCTCTTCTCGCTGCCTCGAAGAAGAGCATCGGTCCGGCACGTGAGCTGCGCATTGACATTGATCCTGACAAGGGGACGATCAAGGCGTGGGCCAAGCTGCTCGCCGTCGAAACCGTTTCCAATCCCTGGGAAGAGCTTCCGCTGGCGAAGGCCCGGATGATCAAGAAAGACGCTCAACTCGGTGATGAGATTGACCTCGAAGTCACTCCCAAAAACATGGGTCGTATCGCCGCTCAAACGGCGAAGCAGACCATGCTCCAGCGCCTGCGCATGGCTGAGAAGGAGAATCTTTACGATGAATTTAAGGACCGTACGGGCGATGTCGTCAACGGTACCATTCGTCGTTTCGACAAATCTGACGTCATTGTGGACCTGGGTAAATTTGAGGGCAGTATGCCTTCCAAGGAGCGCGTCTCCACGGAAGACTACACCCCGGGTGACCGCATGCGTTTCTACGTGAAGGCCGTTGAGCGTGAAGGGGCCCGTGGGCCTGAGATCGTCCTCAGCCGCGCTCATGTGAATTTCGTCCGTCGCCTGTTTGAATTTGAAGTTAGCGAAATCGGTGATCGCACCGTGGAGATTGCCAGCATCGCTCGTGAAGCTGGTTATCGCACGAAAGTTGCCGTGCATAGCGGTGATGATAAAGTGGATCCGGTGGGTGCCTGCGTGGGCCTGCGTGGAGCCCGCGTGAAGAACATCGTTCGTGAACTGAACAATGAGAAGGTGGACATCATCCGCTGGAAGTCAGATCCGGCCGAGTTCGTCCGCGAGGCGCTCAAACCGATCAAAGTTCTCTCCATCCAGGTTTCCCCTGACAAAAAGGCTGCTCGCCTCACCGTTAGTGAAGAAGATCTGTCCAAAGCCATTGGCCGCCGTGGTCAAAACGCCCGTCTTACCTCCCGCCTAGTCGGCATGGAGCTGAGCATCGAGCGCGATGAGCACGCCGCTGAAGTCTTTGAAGGTCAATTGGACACTGCTGCCCATGAACTGGAGCGTGCCCTGGGCATCAATCTCGAAACGGCTCGCAAGCTGGCTAATGTCGGTCTGGGAGCGATCGAAACCCTCCAGCAGGAGGATGTCGAATCCATCACGGACGCCCTTGGGGGTGATCAACAGCTCGCCGAACAGGTGTACGCCCTAGTTGCAGCTTACATCCCTAAAGCGTAGCTTATGAGCCACGCTTCCTTCAACTTTTCAAATCCCACACCGACAGCCCGCCCCGCCGTTCGAAAGACCAACGTTTCTCATGCCAAGCCGATCCTCTTCATCCAAACCTGCCAAAGCCACTCCCGACAGCACCGCTGAGGAGAAAGCAACGGCTGAGAGCACGCCCCCCAAGAAAGTGGCGGCCAAAAAAGTGCTCTCATTGATTGAGGAGGACGATAAACCCAAAGCCCGAGCGCCCCGACGTGATGCCACGCCGCTGCCTGCTCTAGGTGCCAAACCAGCCCCAGTGCCTGCGAAACCAGTCGCTAAGGCACCCGAAGCGCCTAAAAAGACGCTCGACGACCACAAGCGCGAAGCGCTGAATCTTTTCGAAGACGATGACAAGCCCAAGGTAAAGCGTCGTCCGCCTGAACAGGCGAAATCCTTGCCACCGATCTCGATGATCCGTGAGCCAGGCCCGGTGCAGGCCATGCCGCCGCCACCCTCGCTGCCCACCCCTGTGGCACCTCCAGCTCCCAAGGTCGAGGAAGCCATCGCCCCTGAATTTGAGCTGACAGAAAAAGGTGAGAAAATCATTCACCTGAAAGCTCCCGTCATTGTCAAAGAGCTGGCTGAGCGGATGGGTCTTCGCCCTTTCAAAATCATTGCGGATCTCATCGCCCTGAAGGTCTTCGTGGCCAATGCAGATAAGGCGATCGACATCGAAGTGGCTGAAAAAGTCTGTGAGAAGCACGGCTTCCACCTGGAACGCGAGAAGCGCGAAAAAGGCGGCGGTGTCCACAAAGTAGAAGAAGTCATCGTCGAGCCCGTGGCTCAGGTGGTTGAAGAGATCGAAGAAGAGAAACTGGAGCTTCGTGCGCCCATCATCACTTTCATGGGGCACGTTGACCATGGTAAGACTTCTCTTCTCGATGCGATCCGTAAGACTCAGGTGGTCCATGGAGAGGCTGGCGGTATCACTCAGCACATCGGTGCTTACAGCGTTTTCCATGATGGCAAGCCCATCACTTTCATTGACACTCCTGGCCACGCCGCCTTCTCTGGCATGCGTGCTCGTGGTGCTCATGTGACGGACATTGTGGTCCTCATCATCGCTGCCGATGACGGTATCATGCCTCAGACGCGCGAAGCCCTGAATCATGCAAAAGCTGCCGATGTGACCATCATGGTCGCTATCAACAAGTGCGACCTGCCTGCCGCCGACGTCATGCGTGTGAAAGGCCAGCTTCAAGAGATCGGGCTCGCACCCGTTGACTGGGGTGGCGAGACCGAGTGCATGGAAGTCTCTGCCAAGTCTGGTTTGGGCATTGATAGTCTCCTGGAAACCATGGCCCTTCAGGCGGAAGTTTTGGAACTCAAAGCCGATCCGAAAGCCCCCGCTCGCGCCACCGTCATCGAATCTTCGATGGTCGAGGGCAAAGGCCCTGTGGCCACGGTCATCGTCCGTCAGGGTACCCTGAAAGTGGGGCAGCCCTTCATTTGTGGACCTCATTGGGGTAAGTCCCGTGCGCTCATCAATGACCGCGGCCAGCCGATCAAGGAAGTGCGTCCCGGTATGCCGGTCGAACTCGTCGGCTTCAGCGACATGCCTCACGTGGGTGATGAAGTCGTGGTGATGGATAGCGAACGCTCCGTCAAGAAACTCAGCATCGAGCGCCTGGAAGAAATGCGCCAGAAGAAGCTCACGGTCACCCGTCGCTCCACTCTGGAATCTCTCTTCAATAGCATTGATGAAGGCAACAAGAAGACCCTCAAGATCGTCCTCAAAGCGGACGTGCAGGGTTCTGTGGAAGCCATCGTCAAGTGCCTGGGTGAAATCACCAGCGACAAGATCAATCAAAAGATCCTTCATTCCGATGTGGGGCCGATCACTGAGTCTGATGTGCTCCTCGCTTCGGGTTCAGACGCCGTCATCATTGGGTTTAACACGAAGGTCGAGAACAAGGCCCTCAGTGTGGCCAAGCGTGAAGGCGTTCAGATCAAACTTTACTCTATCATCTACGAACTCATTGATCAGGTGAAGGAATCCATGACTGGAATGCTTGACCCGCTCACCCGTGAGAAGGTCCTGGGTCATGCCAAGGTCAAACAGGTGTTCAAGGTCAACCGTGGTTACGTCGGTGGTTCCATCGTCACAGATGGCCGCATTGATCGTAAGCAGCGTGCTCGCGTCTTGCGCAATGGCCAGGCCGTGTATGACGGTGGTTTCGAAACGCTGCGTCGTTTCCACGACGAAGTTTCAGAAGTCCGCAACGGCCTCGAGTGCGGCATCAAACTCAGCGGCTTCAGCGATTACGAAGAGAACGACGTCATTGAGTGTTACGAGCTCGAGAAGTTTGCCCAGACTCTCTAACCTTATGGTTCAGCCCACCAGAGCACCGCTTTTTCGGTGCGCTGGTAGGTTGATCATTCCAATCAAAGATCCCCATGTCCCAACGAGTCCAACGCGTCAGCGAATTGGTAAAACGCGAGCTTAGCATGGTGCTGGAGCGCCATTATCGCATGGATAATGCCATCCTGACCGTGCATGAAGTGCGGGCCACTCCCGACCTGAAGCAATGTTTTGCCTATGTAGGCATCATCAGCACCGCTGGGAATGAGGAAAGCATCATCGAAAAGCTCAACAAACAGCGTGGTGCCATCCAGCGAGAAGTACACAAACGCATCGTCATGAAAAACTCCCCGCAGATCTTCTTCCGTTTGGATAAATCTGTCGAGCGTGGGGTGAAGATTCTCAACGCCATTGATAATCTGCCTCCTCCTGCTGATCCTCTCCCTGAAGGTGAGGAGGAGCCTGAGATGAAGTAGCAAAACGCTGAAACGACACTGGGACGAAGCTAGCCCATCCTCGTGGCTCTTTTTTGTTCCAGTTCTTCTGGTGTAAGGATGTGTCGAAACGTGAGGCTGAGCCGACTGTCATCTGTTTCGGTTTTTTTGATCGCATGAGTCCAGAACTCCTGAGTCGCCTGGGTCATGTAGAATAACGAACCGTTTGGCAGCGGATAACTGACCGTGTGAGTTAGATCGGTCTTGCTGCGAAACGTCAGGCTACGTTCTGCCCCCAGCGAAAGAATCGCGACACCGGTGCCTTCTGCAAGATTGTGGGTGGCGTCTGAATGAAAACCCATCGAGGAGCGTCCCGTTTCATAGTAATTGATCAGACAATTGGTTGGGCGGAAGCCAAGGTTTTTGACCAGTCGCTCACAAATGGGCACGAGAAGTGGATGCATTGGCACGACCTGATAATCCACCCCTGAATCATCATAAGTTTGTCCGTAGCACGCAGTCTTGCGGGCTTTCATTCGTTCATCCCAAACGATGCTCTTCAGCAAGGCCTCGTAAAGTGCCGAAGCCTCCGTGTTGCTGAGATAGGAAGGAATGAGCTCGGCTTCCGGTGAGTACATTTTGCGTGTGCAGGGTTTCCAAAGGCTACTTCTGACCATAATAGGCACCCGGCCCGTGCTTGCGCAGGTGGTGCTTGTCCAGGATGTGAGAAGGGATGGGGGCCAGAGTGGGATTCATGGCCAGGGATTGCAGGGCCATGTGGGCGCACATTTCCAGGGCGATGCTGTTGTTGAGTGAATCCATCGCATTTTTACCAAAGGTGAATGGGGCGTGGTGTCGTTGCAGCACCGCAGGCATCTCAAGCGGACTGAGCTTCAGTTCACGCAGGCGCTCGACGATGGCCACCCCTGTGTAGTGTTCGTAATCGGCATTCACTTCTTCAGGTGACAGGGCACGGACGAGGGGGACGGTGCCATAAAAGTGGTCTGCGTGAGTCGTTCCATAACAAGGAAGTTCACGGCCTGCCTGAGAAAAGACAGTGGCATGCAGGCTGTGGGTATGGGTCACGCCGCCAATTTCTGGAAACTCGCGATACAGATGCAGATGCGTTTTGGTATCCGAAGAAGGACGCAGCTTGCCCTCGACGATGTTGCCTTCCAGATCCATGACCACGATGTCTTCCGGCATGAGGGCTCCGTAGTCCACGCCACTGGGTTTGATGGCCCAAAGGCCGGATGCGCGATCAATACCCGAAACATTTCCCCAAGTCAGTTTCACCAGACCACTGGGCTCAAGGGCACGGTTGGCTGCGCAGACTTGGGATTTGAGATCGGAAAGAGTCATGAGGTAGCGATGTTGCGATGGGCGAAGCCGTTTTTCAAGGGCACGGATCTGCGTTTGGCAAGGACGAACTTCATCTCGACGCTTTGGGTGTCCCGTGCTACGCATGCAGCCCGCTGGCTCTGCTGGCGGCCGTTTCCCTACCCACATGGCTGAAGCCCCCTTTTCGAAGAATCCATCTCAGATGACTGATGCTGAGATCGCGCAGTTGAAGATGCCTTACGGCCGCATCCTGCAATACCTCAAACCTTGGATGGGCCGATTCATCGTCGGCATTTTGATCGGCGTCGTTGCGGCCGCGTTCAATGGCGTCATGATCATGGGGTTCCAGGTGATTTTTCAACTGGTCCTTGATGGGCAAGGTAAAACGCTGGGACAGCCACTGGACCTCCCCTTTCTTGGAAACGTGAATGTGGCTGACATGTTAGGTGTGGCTACTGATACCCCTGTGGGATTGACGGGAGTCATCATCGCTTGTGCGTGCATCCCTATTTTGATGTTTTTAAATGGGTTCCTAGAGTACTTGAATAAGTACTGCCTGGCCTGGGTGGGTAACAAAATGTTGTTTCATATTCGAAGTGATGTTTTTCGCAGCATTCTTCGCCAGTCGCCGGCTTTCTTTAGCCATGCCAAGGCGGGGGAGCTCATGCAGACTGTCTTCAACCAATCGCGTGTCGCACAGACCAATGCCGTGCAGTTGGTGCAGTTGCTCACGAATCGTCCCCTCACCATCATCACTATTCTTTTTGTGTTGTTCGCTAAGGATTGGTTCTTCACCCTCATGTCACTGATCATTTTCCCGCTCTGTTTGGCTCCGATCATTGCCATCGGGAGGAAGGTGCGTAAGGCTGGCTCACGAGAGGAGAAGGAGGTGGGAACGATGATGACCACTATGCATGAATCCTTCACGGGCATTCGACTGGTGAAAGGTTATGCCCGCGAGGAATACGAGGTGCAGCGGTTCGACCATGCTAATGCCGAGATGTGCAAGAACATGCTGCGCTGGACACGAGCCATGGAATTGATCGGCCCGATTGTGGAGTCAGTGGCCTCCATCGGCATCGCTGCTGGATTGGTGTATTTTTGGGTGCAGCAACGTGGGGCAGGGGACTTGATCGTCCTCGTCATGTCGCTCACGCGGATTTACCCGCCGGCGAAAGAGCTCAGCAAGGTGAACTTGCTGATGCAAAAGACCGTCTTTGCCGTGAATAAAGTGGTGCACTTGCTGGATCGTCCGGCGGATATTCAAGATGCGCCGGGTGCTCCTTCATTACCGCGCATCAAAGGGGCTGTGACTTTTGAAAATGTGGCTTTCACTTATGGAAAGATGGATGGGACCAAGCTGGATAAAGCCGCCATCACTCACGTGAATCTCGACCTAGCTCCAGGTAAGTTTTATGCTCTCGTCGGGCCCAGCGGTGCGGGAAAAAGCACCCTCTTTTCGCTGCTGCTTCGTTTTTACGATCCCGATTCTGGGCGGGTGCTATTGGATGGTGCGGATATTCGCGCCGTCACTCAAGACAGCGTGCGTGGAAACATCGGCCTCGTCAGTCAAGACACCTTTCTCTTCCACGATACCATCCGTGAAAACATCCGTTACGGCCGCCTGGATGCGACTGAGGAAGAGATCGTCGCGGCTGCCAAAAAAGCCCACGCGCATGATTTCATTCTGGCTCAGCAAGGTGGCTATGATGCTGTGGTGGGAGACTCTGGGTGCAATCTCTCCGGTGGTCAAAAGCAGCGTCTTTCCATCGCCCGGGCCATTTTGCGGAATGCGCCGATTCTGCTCCTGGATGAGGCCACCAGTGCGCTAGATACGGAGACAGAAAAAATCATCCAAGAAGCCATCCATGTCCTCTCGGAAGGGAAAACCGTCATCGCCATTGCCCACCGCTTATCCACCATCATGCAGGCGGATCAAATCGTGGTCATGAAAGACGGCCAAGTGGCTGATGTGGGGAACCATGAAGAACTTTTGAAGACGAGTGAGCTCTATCAAAAGCTCTACTCTCTGCAGTTCCACGAGTAATCGTCGTCCAACCGATCCCTGCCGGTGTTTCAACGGCAGGGCAGCAGAGGTGCAATTACGGTGCTTTAATCTCTGGATTCACCTTTTGCAGGGCTATCCACAGGGCAGGGTCTTGCGGGTGACCGTTGAATAAAACCTGCCCTCCAGGAGCGATGAGAATCATGCGGGGAATGCTTTCGATCTCGAGCAACTTGGTAAAAGGGCGTTCAGCAGGCTCAATGAGCCAAGGGAAGGTGATGTCTTGTTCTTCCCTGACTTTAGCCGTTACGGCGGGGGCATTTTGGTCATCCTTATTCATCCCCGCCACCACGATGCCGTGTTTGGAAAGAAGGTCTGCCTTCTTTTTCAGTTCTGGCATGAGCTGCATGCAGGGGCCGCACCAAGAGGCCCAGAAATCCAGTAGGAGGGCTTTTTTGTCGCCCAGTTGGTCCGCCAGGGTGGTGGCCTCACCATCGTGGGTATTGACGACGAGGTTTAGGTCCACTTTCATGTTGGCCATCTTGGCTTCCATCCGCTGTTTTTCGATGACTTGCGTGAAGAGTTGGGCCTGTCCAGGATTCAACCAAACCGCCTCTAGAATATTTGTTTTAAAGGCATCGTTGTCCTTTTGGCTCTGGGCGATGAGGGCCTTAGTGTAAGAGATGAAGGAACGAATTTCCCCCGCCGACTTGAAGCCCGAGGACTGGGCCGCATCAAAATTGGAGGCCAAAACTTCCAGTTCAGGCAGCATCTTTTCCAGCCATGAGGCATCTTGATTCCGCAAACCCCAGACGAGGCGAGCTTCAATGATTTGCTGGCGGGCGATGCCTGCCATGCCTGCTTTTTTAGCGGCCTCTTCAAATTGCGCCTTGCTAGCCTGGGGATCAAACAGGCGCTGCATCATCTCCTGGGGACTGGATGCCGCCTCTTGAGCAGACAGTGGGGCACAGAGGAGGGCGATGAAAAAAAGAGGGCGCAGGGGTTTCATGGACAGGAGAGATTACGTCAGTTAGGTGCAAATATGTCGAGCCGGTTTTCGCTTCCTTTCTTTCTCGTGGGTCCCACTGCCAGCGGGAAGTCGGCCCTGGCTGTGACCCTCGCAGAAAAAGTCGGTGGGGAGATCGTCAACGCTGACGCCTTCCAGCTCTATCAAGGCATGGACCTCATCACGGCAAAACCTAGCCTGGAAGAGATGCGGCGTGTGCCTCATCATCTTTACGGCGTGGTGCCTTTGATGCAGAGCTGCGATGCCCAGCGTTATCGCGACTTGGCCTTGCCTGTGATTGCGGATATCTTGGCGCGTGATCGGCTGCCCATCTTGGTCGGCGGCTCCGGATTGTATATCAAGTCCCTCTCTCATGGGCTGGCCCCACTCCCCCAGCCAGATCCAGAGGTCCGAGCGCGGGTCGCAGAGATGTCCGCTCAGGAGGCTCGGGAGTTGCTTTTGAAATTGGATCCGCAGGCAGTTGAAAACGTTCCTTTGGCCAATCCTCGTTATGTCAGCCGCGCTCTGGAGATCTGCCTACAGACTGGGCTGCCTCAGTCCACCCTGCGCCAGACTTTTAGCCAGAGCGAGCCCGCTGGCTGTGGTGGCGTGCTGGTTTGGGAACGCGAGGCACTGTATTCACGCATCAATGCCCGTGTGCATTCCATGCTGGCTGCGGGACTGCTGGCCGAAGTGGCTGCATTGCCCGCCCTGGGACTGACGGCTGCCAAGGCGATCGGCCTGCGCGAAATGCAGGCGTACCAGCGCGGAGAGATGAGTCTGGAGGCGGCGCTGGACGCCATGCAGCAGGCTACACGCCGTTATGCCAAGCGCCAGGTCACGTGGTTCCGCCGTGAGACGTGGCTGCAAACGATTTGCCTGGATGCAGAGTCCACGGCAGAGTCATTGGCCAACTCCATCCTCACGTCTTTCCCATGCCTGAAGTCACTGCCACCATCCAGTCTGTCGCCGTTAACCTAGGCTCGCGTAGTTACACGGTGCAGGTGGGCAGGGGATTGCTAGAGAGCATCGGCCAAGAGGTGGCGGCTCGTTTACCAGAGAAGAAAAGCTGTGCAGTCATCACCGACTCCAATGTGGCCCCACTGTATTCAGAAATCGTGCTGCAAAGTCTCCGCGCGGCTGGCAAGGTGGCACACCTGATCACCGTCCCTGCGGGAGAGGCGAGCAAGTCACTGATGAGTGCCCAGACTGTTTGTGGGGAAATGGTGCGCGCCGGGCTGGACCGAAAAAGTTTTGTCATCGCCCTTGGCGGTGGCGTCATCGGGGATCTGGGCGGCTTTTGCGCTAGCATCTTCCAGCGTGGCATTCCTTATGTGCAGGTGCCGACCACGGTGCTGAGTCAGGTGGACAGTAGTGTGGGGGGGAAGACGGGGGTCAATCTCCCCGACGCGAAGAACATGGTGGGGGCGTTTCACCAGCCGGTGCATGTGATCGCAGACGTCGCGACGCTGGACTCCTTGCATAAGCGGGAATGGAATGAAGGTTTTGCAGAGATCATCAAGCACGCCTGCATTCGCGATGCCGCCATGCTGGATCTCATCGAAGCTGTGGCAAAGGGGACTGGCGATGTGGCAGAATTAATTCGTCAAAATATTGCCATCAAGGCCGCCATCGTCGAGGCCGATGAATTTGAAACCAAGGGGCTCCGCGCCTTGCTGAATTTCGGCCATACCTTAGGTCATGCCATTGAGGCCGCTGCTGGTTACGGCACCCTCCTTCATGGGGAGGCGATCTCTCTTGGCCTAAGGGCTGCAGGCTGGCTCTCAGTGAAAAAAGCGGGGCTACCTCAGAGTGACTGTGACCGCATGATCTCCCTCCTTCATCAGTTTGATCTGCCCACTCGCCTACCCGCAGGTTTTGATACACAGGAGCTGTTGCGTATCACCCGCATGGATAAAAAATTTGAGACAGGCAAGATTCGTTTCGTTTTACTGCCCAAGATGGGAGATGCCCTGGTGAGCAGTGACGTGACGGAACAGGATCTGATGGATGCTCTGGATGAAGTTCGGCGTTGAGTGATCAGTCGAGCGGACTCACCCACTCGGCCTGACCTAGCCTTCATGCCCGTTGTTTAGCCCGCGTTTTGCGCACGGTCTTAGAGAAGTGGGGGCGGGAGCGCAGTCTCGCCGTCGTCAGAGCTTGCTGCAAAAAGCTGTTTTTTTTTACAGCGTCATTCAGCTTTTGCTCCAACTCACTGAGCCTGTCTTCCGCTTGAGCAGGCTCTTCTGGGGTGACATCCGGTGCAGGTGGAATGTCGGCTTGTTTTTCGATTTCAGGTGGCGGTGCATCCGTGAAAGTAAGAGCTTCAGTTTCGGGCTCTTCGAAAGGGGCATCGGGGCTACCACCTCCTAGATCAGGCAACGGGCAGACGGGCGAATTTGTGACTGGCAGGCCTCCATCATTGTCGCTTGGTGGGCGTGGATTTCCCAGCAAAGATTCTAGATGCAGGATGCGGGCCTTGGCAGAGGGCAGCTCAATGCACATGTCTTTGGCCAAGGCGAGGGCTGTCTGCAGCTCATATTCCCGGCGTGTGGATTGGGCCAGAAGGTCGTTAAAGCGCTTTTCTTCCACTCCCAACTGATCGCTGGCCATGTGGCGAAAGAGATCAAACTGACGCTGCATTTCGGTGCGCCAGGCATTGGATTCTTGACGGACTGTCATGAGGTCCTTCTGCTGTAGAACGATCTGTTTTTCTAAAACGTCTTTGTTTTTCACAAGACGCTCTTCTTCGCGTCGGACGAGCCAGAGGCGAACCAAGGCCGCGACGAAAATAGCCGCCATAAAAGAGATGGCGAGGATGTAGATTTGTTTCTCGGGAAGGCTTAACATCAAGGGCGGATGCAAGCAGGTGGCAAACCAAGAGGCAAGACTTCAATCAGTAAAGCTCAATAATTTCTGTTAAAAGGCTGTCATCCAATGGAAATCAGAGGCTTCTTGTTGTCTTACGTGGCAATGGGTGGAAAACTAAAAGGGGCGGGCTTCGTTAACCTGTGAATTGGAGTTCAACTTGCACGGTGTTACGCGCTTCCTTACAATTTTACTATGTCAATGGAAACGGCGTTGACTGGGCTAGGCTGTGCATTTAGCATATTTAATAATCAAAATTGACTCTCAATTTTTAACTATTTATGGCCAAACTGGTAATCATTGACGACGAGGCAGCTATCCTGGAGCTGATGAGCAAGCTCTGCCGTGCCGCAGGTCATACCGTTTTCGGCTGTACCACTGGGATTGATGGCATGGCTGCGATTCGTAGCCAGCAGCCTGATTTAGTCATCGTAGATTTAAGGATTGGCGACGTCAATGGCTTGGATCTGGTAAGCATGTGCAAGGACCAGTTTCCAAATACGGCTGTCATCATGGTCACGGGCCATGGGACCGTCGAAACGGCCGTCGAGGCCATGCGTTTGGGGGCTTTTGACTACCTCACTAAACCTTTCGACTTGGGAGACCTGATTAAAACGGTTAACCAGGCGTTGAATCGGAATAATCCAACAGCCAATACTTCCAACCCCATTCTGGGGACCTCAGCTACAGTACGAAGTGCTGCCTCCTCAAAATTGATCGGCCATAGCGATGCGATCCAACGCATTTTTGAGATCGTGCGCCGTGTGGCCGATAATGACAGCCCCGTACTCCTAGAGGGGGAATTTGGCGTAGGAAAACACATGGTCGCACGTGCTTTGCATGAGGCTAGCCGCCGCAGTGGATCTCCTTTCAAAGAACTCCAGTGCAGTGCCATGCCTGAAGATGCTCTTGAGGCTGAACTTTTCGGCCATACCAATGGCCAGGGCGGTATCTTCAGTCGCGCCAGTGGTGGGACAGTTCACTTAGCCGAAGTGCATGTCCTGCCAGCCCGTATCCAGGCGCAACTGAATACCTTCTTGGATGAGATGCAGGCCCGCCGCAGTGCATGGAGCAACAGCAATGGCTCTGACTTTCGCCTGGTGGTCAGCACGACCATTTGCCTGGAGGAAGCTTCCAAAAAAGGCACGTTTCGTGAGGATCTCTATTACAAGCTCTCGGTGGTCCCATTGAAGATCCCACCTCTGCGTGAGCGGTGTGAAGACATCAAGCCTCTGGTGGACCACTTTCTCAAAGAACTCACAGATCGCACCGATTCTCGTGCCAAGAGCATGGATGCATATGCTCTAGAGTTTTTGGAGAAATACCCTTGGCCAGGGAATATTTCTGAGCTGCGCAATGCCGTGGAGCGTGCCTGCGCGTTTGCTGAAAATGACCGCATCCGCCCGGCTGATCTTCCTGCCAAAGTCACTCAACAGATCGAGGTCCCGACGACTTCGGTATCGGGGGGTACTACCCAGTTGCCGATCGGGTCCACTCTGGATGATTTCATTCGTGGGCAGGAGCGTCTCTTCATTCAGGAAACACTGAAGTATAACAACGGCTCACGTGAAAAAACGGCCTCCATGCTCGGCGTCAGCATCGCGACGCTTTATCGTAAAATGGGCCTGAATGTGGACCGCAAGACGACGGCGTAATAAGGCCAGATACGAAGGGATGTTCGAATCTTCACGGCTACTAGCCGCATGAGACCTTTCTGGAAACCTGCGCAGCCGTTGTCTTTCGTCACTGACATTTGAATGAAAGCCCTGCCCACAGGGTCTATGATGCATCTCATGAAACGTCGTCTTTTTCTCGCTTCCCTAGCTCTGATCACCACCGCATCTGCTCAGGACAAGCCTACCCCCAGTGCTGAAGAAATCTTGGGGCTCGTCCGCCGCAGTTACGCCATGCAGGATCACCGCATGACCGGGAAACTGCGGGATGATGACACAGGGAAAGAAGAGCCATTGGAGCTGACACTCACGAAATCGGTCATGCGTTTCCGTTTTGCCAGTGAACCGCCAGAGATCATTCATCTGGACCTCACGACCAATCCCGCCACCCTTTGGCAGGTAAAACCAGGGGGCAGCAGTCAGGTGCCATTGAAAAACGGAGCGGATGCAGTGCGGGGCATGGACTTCAATTATGAGGATCTATCTCAGCGCTTCCTTTATTGGAAAGACGTGAAGTTGCTGGATGCCAATGCCCGCCTCACCACTGCTCGTATCAAATGCTGGCTGGTGCGCGTGACGGCCCCAGATACTAGCGGCCCGTATTACACTGTGGATCTCTGGGTCCACCAGGATAGCGGTGGTGTGGCGAAGATGGAAGCCTACAACAAAGGCGGCAAACTGGTGAAGCGTTTTGAAGTTTCCAAAGTCTGGAAAGTCGGTGATGCCACGGCTCTACGTGAGATGCGTGTGCAGTCCTTCAATCCGCTCAATGGAGATCGCAAGGGCATGACTTACATGACCATGGATAAGCCAGAGAAGCAGTAGGGCTCTCGAATCACTCGGTTATTCATTCTCGCTGTTCTTTTCGCAAAAGAACTTGGCAGGACTGCGCTGCACGCTATTTCAGGCCGTCCGCGTGCCTGATCCGTTTCCTTTCCCCCAGCTTTGGTCTCAAGTGCGCCGCAAGTCCTGGATGTGGCTTTTTAAGCGGCACCAGATTGAGGCGGCGACGAAATGGGTGCGGTTTCATGCCAAGGTGAATGCCGTGGCGCTCATCAGTGCCCAGGAACTTGAAATGGCAGGCACGGTGGGGCGCAGCGATCTCACGCATGAAGAAGCCCGTGTGCGCCTGCGCCTGGCTGCCAATGGCGATCTTCATCTCACGACAGAGTGTAGCTGCCACGCAGGCTCCCTTTGTGAACACGCTGCGGCTTTGATGCTGCTGTGTGAAGGTGAGGCGGGGCGGCAGCACATTGAGAAAATCGCCCGGCCAGGTGCTAGCACAGTTGGAGAAAAAGCCCCTGGTGGAACCGCAAGTGGGGCCGACGATGCCGTCCAGATAGACAATGAAAAACCGCGCCCTTTTCTGCGACTCAGGCGCGTCACAGTGGCGCGGCCTCAGATTAAGATCGGGCGTAGCCAGCTTAGTCATGCACAGATCAGCATTGGCGTGGCCGAACTTTCAGTTAGGTATGACGGCTGCGCGGAAAGTTTCCCTTTGCCAGGCCGGTCGTCTGGCGCGCGCTGGCAGGGGGAGGATGGTCGGACTCGGGCGCTGACACGGAATGCCAAAATGGAGCGCCTGCTGCTGACGGACCTCGTTCGTTCACGTTTGATGCCGGTCATGCAAGCCATCCCTGATGCCAGTGCGGAGGAGCCTCTGACGGCGCTGTTTACCATGAGTGACAGGGACCAGTCTCTCCATTGGTCTGAATTTTTGAGAGATGATGTTCCTGTGCTGAGAGCGGAGGGCTGGGAGGTGGAGGTGCCGGAAGATTTTGGTTTCAGCATTCATGAGGCCGAAGATGATGCCTGGTTTACGGATGTGGAAGATGTGACGGGTAGCCGGGATAGTTTCGCTCTGGATCTTGGGGTGAATGTCCAGGGGGAGCGCATCTCTCTTGTGCCCTTGCTGGTGGATTGCATTGATCGCGGGCTGACGACGGCGGAGCTGGAGGCGAATTTGGATGAGCAGTATCTCATTGCCCTCCCTGGACCTGGAAATCCGGTCTTGGCCGTGCCTGCCCGGCGTCTGCTGGTGCTCTTGCGTTTTTTGGATGAATTGCTGGCCTCACGTGTGGCTCGCAAAGGCGGGAAACTCCAATTAGACAAACTGCGGGCTGCCCAGCTAGCCAGCCTGGAGGGGTTGCCTATTCGAGTGCCTGCCGAGTTGGCTGCTTTGAAGGATCGTCTTCAAGGCTTCACGGAGATGTCTCAGGTATCTTTGCCTGTGGGCTTGCGGGCTTCCCTGCGGCCCTACCAGCATGAGGGGCTCAGTTGGCTACAGTTCCTGCGTGAGTTTGGCCTGCATGGGGTGCTGGCGGACGACATGGGCCTGGGCAAGACTTTGCAGACGCTTTCTCACCTGCTTTTGGAAAAGGAATCTGGCCGTATGGATCGTCCCTGCCTCATTTTGGCACCGACTTCCGTTTTGCGAAATTGGGCACGGGAAGCGGCAAAGTTTGTCCCAGATTTACGGGTGCTGTTGCTTCATGGAGATGAGCGTCACAGTGATTTTCGCCGCATCGGCAAGTATGATTTAGTCATCACTTCGTATCCTTTGTTAGTCCGGGATGCCGATATTTTGCGGACGGTCGAATGGCATGTCGTCGCCTTGGACGAAGCTCAACATATCAAGAACCCCAAGAGTAAAATGGCTCAAGTTTGTGGCACCCTGAAAAGCCGCCATCGTCTTTGCCTCACCGGCACGCCCATCGAGAATCACCTGGGGGAGCTGTGGAGTCTCTTTCAGTTTCTCATGCCAGGCATTTTGGGGGATGCCGATTCGTTCCGGAGTTATTACCGCAACCCCATCGAAAAAGACGGCGATGCCGAACGCCAAAAGCAATTGGCAGCCCGTCTCCAGCCCCTACTCCTGCGCCGAACCAAAAGTGCGGTGGCGAAAGATCTGCCCCCGAAGACGGAAATTCTGCACACCATTGAGTTAGGCAAGGCGCAGACAGACCTTTATGAAACCATCCGCGCAGCCATGGATCAGCGGGTGAAGGAGGCCATCAGTGCCCAGGGGCTGGACCGCAGCCAAATCATCGTCCTGGATGCCTTATTAAAACTCCGTCAGGTCTGCTGCCACCCGCAGCTCCTGAAGATGGAGGCTGCCCAAAAGATGGCAGAGTCTGCCAAGACCGCTTACCTTATGGAGGACCTCTTGCCGGAGCTCATTGATGAAGGGCATCGGGTTCTCATTTTCTCCCAGTTCACCCGGATGCTGGCCATCATTGAGGAACAACTGAAAGCGGCACGCATTGCCTTTGTGAAACTCACGGGGGATACCCAAGACCGGGAGACCCCTATCCGCCGTTTTCAAGCAGGGGAGGTGCCTGTCTTTCTCATCAGCCTCAAGGCCGGCGGTGCAGGGCTGAATCTCACGACTGCAGATACCGTCATTCACTATGACCCCTGGTGGAATCCAGCGGCGGAGGCCCAGGCGAGTGACCGTGCACATCGCATTGGTCAGACGAAGCCTGTTTTCATTCATAAGCTCATTTGCCAAGACACCATCGAGGAACGCATCGTGGAAATGCAAAAGACCAAGGCTGCTTTAATCGAAGGACTGCTGACTGGGCGTGCGGATAAACTGCGTCTCACCCAGGATGATATTCAGCGCCTGCTGGAGGCTTAAAATTCAGCTCAAGTTTTTTGCTGGTCGTTTTCACGCTCATTGGTTAAAAAGAACGCAATGATCGAAATCGAAGTTTACGCCCGTGGGCTCCGTGCTGAGTCCAGACTGCTGGAATTGAGAGGCCAGATGGACCTGTTTCCCAAAATCCGTTACAAGGTGGATGCTCACCATGAGCTGGTGTACTTCGAACTGGATGATCCTGAATCTGCGAGCCTCAAAGAACTGATGGAGGTCTTTACCAACATCGGTCTAGAGCCTCGCTTAGTCGGGCAGGTGCCCGAGACTCTGAGGTAACCTTGAAGGCATTTTCACCCTAACAGGGTGGAGGATAGAGCGAGCTTTTGAGGTATTCCTCAAAAGCTCGATACAGCAGGCCTTGGAAGGCGAGCCCCCTTGACTTTACCTCCTCAAACCAGGTGCGGGTGTGATTGCCTTGGGTGTATTACTGCGGCGGAACATGCGGGAGAAAAATCCCTGCTTTTGTTGAGCCTCGGTCTCGATGATTTCGGCCTCTTTGGCGTCACTGATCCGTGGTGCCTGAATATCCACATTTTCGGGGAACCTTTCAGCAGCATCGGCTCCGACTTGGGTGCGATAATCTTCGCGTAAGGATGTATTGCGCAGAGAGTTGTTATCCGTCACAACCTGAGGCTGGATGAAGATGATGAGTTCGTTGCGAGAGTTGCTATCCTTGTTCTCTTTGAAGAGATTTCCCACACCTGGGATGCGGCTGAGAAAGGGCACGCCCTCCGTGTCTTTTTTGTTTTGTTCGGAAATGAGACCACCAAGGACGATGGTGTTGCCATCAGGTACCGTGACCGTTGTGATGATCTGCTCCGTGCCAATGATAGGGATGTTGTTGGGTTCCACACGCTGAGTGCCAATGACGGTGTCGTTGACCTGGGCAATGGTCAGAGTGACTTCGCCGTCTTCATTGATCAAAGGAACGACCTCCAGCTTTAGTACCACATCGCGGTATTCCACATTGGTGGTGATGATGCCATTGTTGTTTCCATTGGCATTGGTGGTGGATTCACCGGGCACTGGGATGAGCTGGCCGGAGGTGATGGAGGCCTTCTTATTATTCAGGGCAAAAATACTGGGGCGAGAGAGGACCTTAAACCGATTGGTGGTCTCCAAGGCCGTGACAAAGACCTCCAGGCTGTCGCCGATGGCTCCATAAAGATTGAGGCCCTTAGCGGGACCAAATGCATTGGTGATGGCGTTGTTGCGCACATCACCCACGGCCCTTGTCAGCGCAGTACCATTGAGGATGTCTTCACGGCTGAAGATGCCACCGGCGCTGAAATTCGTGCCATCCTTGTTGTTAAGCGCACTGAGGTAGTCAACGCCGAACTCAAAACCATCCCCCAGCGTGAGCTGGCCGATGACGGTGGAAAGGTAAACTTGGGAGGGCTTGCGGTCCAGCTTGTCCAGCAGGCCATTGACCTTATCAATCGCTTCCTTGCGGCCCATGACGAGGATCGAATTTGCCATCGGATCGGCTACGACACGTGTTTTACCCACGAGCACGGAGATGGGGGCATTGTCTTCGGTGGGCGCCTGAATGAGATCTGCACGAGAAGCTCCGGCGGAGGAGGCCGTGGCTGTATCGTCTGAAGTGCTGCCGCTGGTGGCGAGAACTTGGCCTCCACGAGTGCCGGTGGTGGTGCGACCTGTCAGGAGCTGGCTACTGCTGCTGGCCAGCGGCTGCGTGCGCTGCTGCTGGATGGTGCCGCCGCCTGGAAGCTGGACGGTTCCTCCCGTGTTGGTGTCTTGGAGGAGATCGGTAATGGCGCTGAGGACATCCACTGCAGCGGCATACTTCAGTTTGCGCTCGTACGGTTCATCTACCACCAGCGGTTTGTCGAATTCGGCGATCAAGCTGGCGATGTACGTGTAGTCTTCAGGAGAGGAGACGACGAGGATTTGGTTCAGTCGCGTGTCTGCCACCACCTGGGCGCTTGGCATGGGTGTCTTAGCCCCACCCTGAACAACTTGGCCGTTGATGATGACGGGTGGCTGTGAGCGATTATTATTGTTGTTATTATTGTCCTGCCGCTCTTCACGATTACGGCCATCGCTGGCGGCATTGCCGCGGATGGTGTTGACGCCTTTGGTTTCTTTTTCTTGAGCTTGAGCGGTGAGGGTAGCCTGAATGATCTGGGCGATGGTGGCAGCCTCGGCATATTCCACAGGAATGAATTTGGTGACCAGGGAAGAACCTGTATCGCCTATGTCTATGGCCTCTTGGATGCTAATGAGTTGCTTAATGACAGTGCTACTTTCGGTTAGGAGGAGGCCTGGTGGTGTGAGCACGGGAGTGATGCGGCCATAGACACTGAGGCCCACGTGGCCAGAGAGCATGGTGGCAGCCTCTTCGGGATCCAGATACGCCAACTTCATGAAGTAGGTGATGATGGTCTCTCCTTCGGGTAGATCCTTGGCTGAGGTGTAAAAGCGCACCCCGTGAGAAAACTGCACGGCATTGGCGCTCTGATTACGCGCGGGGAGGATACGGGCACTCTTACCATCGGGCTCCATGACGATGGCATAACCATTGGTGAGGAGCGTGGCCTCGATGAGTTTGACGGCTTCTTCCTTGGTCACAGCTCTTGGGGTGGCCAGGCTGACGGGAGCCCCCTCATTGAAGATGTTCGTGTCTTTCACCAGGGTAATGTTGGTCAGCAACTCATAGATGCTGAGCATGTCCGCGACGGGATTGTTTGGGAATTGCAGAACGTATCTGTCACCTTCCATGCGGATGGTCTGAGCGAGGGTGCTCTGAATGTTTTCACCGCCAGGGCCTCCTGCTCCTGGAGCACTGCCAAAGCCCGGACCGCCTTCGCCAGTCCGGCGGCGCCCACCAAAACCTGGGCCGAAACGTCCTCCGCCAGGACCAAAGCCACCTTCTCCTGGGGTGCCTGGAGGTCGCGCACCGTCAGGCGGTGGTGCGGGTGTGTCCGCTCCTGTGGGTGGGGTGGCGGGCGCAGGGGCACCTATGGGTGTTGAGGGGGGCGTAGGCGCTGCTTCCTGGGCGCTGAGGGGGCCAGTGATGAGCAGCAGCGCGCTCAGGGAGCTAAGGGAGTGGGGACGGAGCCGGGAGAAAAACATGAAAAAAAGGGTGTGGCTGGGAAAATGAAGAAACGGCGGCGTGGCTGATGAAGATCTAAGGCGTGAGGGAAGGGGATGTGGAGCGTAGATGGATCGAGCAACTATTGTTCGATGCATTTGGTTAGAATTACTTGCGGCCTTTGTCCTCTTTTTCGATGTCTTCAAACGTCTTGCGCATTATATTCCGCCTTTCCTCCTCAGGTGCGTTTTGGAATTTGGGGTCGCTAAACTTCGCCCGAAATGTTTCGCGTAGTTTTTCGCGAGCCTTGTCTGAAAGGGATTCATAACGTTTCCGATCCTCTTCCGAGGGGCCTCGGGAGCTGCCTCTAAAACGTTCACCTCCTGAAGAGGGGCCTCGGTCAGATCGCTGTTCACCAGACTTGGCGTCTGGTTTCATGTCCTTGGAGGTCAGGGCTGCGTAACGCACACTGACGACTTCGCCGCCGATACTGATGCGCGCTTGGCTGCGTGTGATGTCGGGCGCAGGCTGGGCTTCTTGCAGCGTCCAACCCTGAAAGTTAGGCTCGGTGCCAACAATGAAGGACTGCTTCGTTTCTTTATTGAAGACGGTGACGACGGGTTTGCCATTGATGTAGGCAATGCCAGTGAGGACCAAGTTATCCGACATGTTCACCATCCGTGTGAAGGGGGACGTGGTCACGACAGGGGATAGAGTCGCTGGATCAAAAGCCTGAGGTAGGTCAGGATCGGGCTCAGCGGCGAGTAAGGAAGCCGAGGGCAGCAACACGGAGAGGCAGCGAAGTGGGGTAGTCTTCATGAGCTGTGGATGGTGCGGGTTATAGTCCAAGTTCAGGCTTAAACCACCGGGCGAGGGTGAGGTTGCAGACGACTTGCGGGGTCTTTTCGCGGGAACGGGTATCAATCTCCACTTCCAGTTGGCGCACGGCTTGGAATTTCTCTGGGGATTGCAGGGTGGCCAGCCATTGCAGAACCATCGTCTGGTCGCCCCGCAGGCGCACAGAGACGGTCACTTCGCGGTAGTTCTCGTTAGGTGCTGCTAGCGGGGGCAGCGTGGGTTGCTCCGTGGTGAAGCCAAATTCTAAAGCTTGATTTTGTAGGTCTTCAAGCAACTGGCCTTGGGCGCGTCCGAGGCTCTCCGTCGTTGGCATTTTTTCCACCAACCAGGCGCGGCGTTTTTCCCAAAAGGCCCGGTCGGCCATCCAGGTATCGTTTTCGCTTTTTTGGGCCTGCAAAGTGGCGATTTTTTGCAGGGCCACGCTGCGTCTTCCCAGGAAAGTATTCACCAGGATGGCGAAGACCATGAAGACCAGCACGCCTACGCAGGCGAGCAGTAGATTTTTTTCACGTGATGTGAGTTTCTGAGCCATTCGGTCGAAAAGGAGGTAGGAGGATGGAAAGGATCACTGCAGCTTACCCTGGGCGCGGAACTGGGCGGTCTTTTCGCGCACGGTGGGTTGGGGTTTGGTCCATTTGTAGAGACCCAGAGTTTTGTGTTTTTGCAGGTCTTCGACGAATTGAAAGGCCATCTGCGCATCTCGGGCTTCACCACGAATGTCAATCTCTGTGTCCTTGATCTCATACTCGCGGATGACGATGCCACTCGGGGGCATCAGTTTGGTGATCTCAGCCAGCAGAACCATGGGATAGCGTTTGGGCTCGATAGCTGGAGCGAGAGCCTTCCAGCGTTCGACGGTCTTTTTCACGTTGCCAGCCGGTTCCGCAGTGGCCTCCACAGCAGCTTCGAGTTCTGCCGCCGTCCTCTCCTGAAGGCGTAAGTAGGCAAAGGCACAAAAAGCCAGGGCGATGACAAGGAGCCCGCCTAAGATCCCGAACCGGGTCATTTTGCCGCGCCGGGCTGTGCTATCTTGGGCCTGCCGCACACTGTGAGGCAGCAGTCGTGGCCATGCGCGAGTGTCTAGATCTGTATTCGGCGAGAGGTGAGGGAGAATGTTTGCAGGAAGGTCTGTCAGGGCTGCCAAATCAATGGCCTGCCCCGGCTGCCAGGAGGTGCCTACGAGGGTGATACCTGTGATGCCCCCCACGCCTAAATCTTGCTCCAGTGCGAGGCGCGAGAGCTGGATTTCTTGGGCGATGTCTTCATTCGAGGCTGTCGCTGGGGCGAAGAGGTGGCTGTGGTACAGCTTTCCCTGGTAATTGGCCGCGAGTACCAGGGAGCCGTGTTCCTCGGTGATGATGAGACTGCCGTTGGGCAGCGTTAGCAGACGCAGTGCGGCAGTGTAGTCAGAGGCTTGTGGCAGAGCCAAATCTTGAGGGAACGGCTCAGCCAAAATATCCACACTGACGGTGGCGACGGAGGCGTTTTGAGTGAGTAGATGCCAGCGAAAGTTTCGATGGGTGCCTCCCTCCAGCTTCAGCCCTTTGCGGTCAAGCTGGGTGATGATGATCTGCTCTAAAATTTCATGATCCGCATTGGGCAGCACGAGTCCCACCGTGCGGCAGGCGGTGGCTGGCAGGCCCACCAAGAGAGGTTTTCCTTGGCTGGAAACGGAGGCGGGATTTTCCACAGCTTCACCTCCACTGATACTCCGTGGTTTCCAAACACGCCAGGTGGCATCGGGTGAAGGGAGTAGGAGGGTAGTGGCGGCAAACGACATGCGGTGGGCTTTAACGTGTGAAGTGGTCAGGAGTTGCGAGGAAAGTCAGATTCAGTGCGGGGATCTGACTCACTCTTCGATCCGGGCAAGGTAAGTGAGGGATCTGTCTTCACCCCGGCGGGCAATGATGATGATCTGGGCGCGCTTTTCACCCACGTAGCCCGTGCTGGTGATGCGGCGCAGATCATCATCACTGGTTAGGATGCCCTGCATGGCCTGGGCTCGATCTCCAGTGAGCCCCAGCAGACGGTAGGCCTCACTGTCTGAAATGCGCTGGTCGTCTTCTGTACCGGCGATGCCGTCGGCCCCATCACGGCGGTTGATGTAGTTGACCACATCCGTCTCGGAAGCTCTGGCGACTGCGATGAGCGTTTCTTTAAACGCCGTCCGCAGATCAATCGTGCCGTCCCCATAGACACTGAAAAATTCACGCCAGTCCGGCTTCAGTCGGTCCACAATGCCCATGCCACGGACTAGCAGCATCTCGTCCACATTGATGAATCCCTTTTGGCGCGGTAATTCAAACAGGCGCTGGCTTTCGTAAAAAGCGGTTTCTGCACCATTGCTGCGCACATTATCATCACGATCCACCCAGTCTGCTAAGGATTCACTGGCGATGCTGGCTTCATCGCTGTTGAGTCCCCACCTAACAAAGAGTTCATAGACAGCCTCACGCAATCGTTCATCCGTGACGTAATTGATGGGAATGCGCGCGCCTTCATAATTGATCACCACGTCAAAGCCACTGTCAGTGCCGATCTTTTGCTTCAGCACTTTGTCTCCACGCCTCGCTGAAGGGTGCAGCCCCACGGCCAGTCCACTCTCTGCCAAATGGAGGGCCCGAAATTCGGCCGAGGCTAAGACGGCCTCCTCGGCGCTGAACCGAATGTACTCCACTACCCCCATGACCGTGACGGACATCAGCAGCAGGGCCCAGACCATGAGCATGAGGGCGGAGCCTGTCTGTGAAGCCACCCTTGGCATCATGTCGAAGGCTATTTTTCGGGAGGAGCGATCCATCATGTCTGCTCCATCGCATTGGCGGTGTGGCAGCTTCATCGCTGTGGATTTGAGTTTGGGGTATCGGGGTTGGTTCTGGGGTTATTCGTTTGTCCCCCTCGTCCATTGCCACCGTTTCCTCCTGGGTTGTTTTGGCTTGTGGTGGTTGTGGTAGCGTTACTGGTGCTCGTCGCTGTGCCATTGCCTGCCACGATGGTGATCGTCGGCACGCTATAGACCATGCGTAGCGGTGTGGTGCGGTCCCGCATGACGAGCTGTAATTCAATGAGGGCAGGCCAGTTAGTTTCGTCCCACTCTTCTAGCCAGGTTTCGTCGGCCTCTTTGTAAAAGCGCCATTTCATCTGTACCACATCCGGTAGCAGCGGCATCCAGTAGCGGCCTTGTTCATCTGGCGCACTCAGGCCCGTAGTTTCCTGGCGCAGGGCCATGCTGCTGTCATCACTTTCGGGGATGAGGTCTTCGCGGGAAAGGCATAGGTACTGCACTAATAGCCCATTGGCATCGGTGGCTCCATTGGGGTCAGGTCTCAGACCCAAAATGGTGTCCTCATAGGAAATGGGGCTGAGGCCAAAACCGAAACAGTGGGTGGAGCCGCTGATCGTCAGCTCTTGTGCAGAAGAGGTGGGGGAGTTTGGGTCCAGCGCGGTCAGGGTCAGCGTGGCGGTACTGGGCAGCGTGGTAAAAGCCTTCCGGCATAGGTCGAGGAAGCGATTGATGGCATCGTTTTCCCGCTGCAGTTGCTCCACCTGAGCGGCCGCGCGCACGCTGCCCTGGATGATGGAAAAAAGAGTGCCAGTGATCATGCCGAGAATGGTCAATGCAATCACGACCTCCATCAGCGTGAAGCCATGATGAAGGCTTGACCACACTTTTGGTTGGGTGGATTTATTTGGTGGCAGGTTTGTAAACATACACGTCCACGCTTTCCTCCCGTTGTTCATTCCCCACTGAGTAAGTTGCGATGATTTTAAGGTTGTAGAGATCGCTCAAGGTCTCCCCTCGAGTCGTCGTTAAGGCCACCCTCTCAATGCTGCTTGTGTAGGTCACTCCTGTGGCAGCATCAGCTACCGTTGCAGACATTTCATTGAGCGGCTTGCGCCGTACCTCTTCTAAAAAGGACCGCATGCCGATACGAATGCGTTGGTCCTTATTCAAGATGTTTGCCACCTCCACCGAGGTGCCCAGTGCATTCGCCAGCCCAAGCACACCAATCGCGAACATGGAGAGTGCAATGATCAGCTCGAGCAGGATGTAACCGCGGGGGATGCTCCTCAAACTTGAGTGAGGTTGACCTGAGAGAGGTGTTTTCGAGATCTTCATTTCAGGTCGATGATCTCCTTGGTGATGTCTGCGGTGAGGGCGCCAAACTCCACATCAAAGGTCGCGCTTTGACGATCCAGATGAATTTTCAGAGGTTGGCAGATGCCTGTAGGCTGGAAGACCCAAAGTCTGACCACCTCTCCCTCGATCAATGTTTCTTCAAGATCGTGCCAGAACTTCAGCGAGTATTGGACGTCCTGCGGCAGGTCATAGTGTTCTTCCCAGTGATCATCCAGTTTAGGGGCTGTTGGGGCCAAGGGCAGGGAAGTCTTCGGCACATCCCCAGCTCCCGCATCAAGGTCCGAGTCATTGTCATCCGAATTGGGGTTTAATCGCCTAACTCCTGCCTCTTCTTCTTGCAGAAAGGTGGTCAGTTCAGAAAGCTGCAAGTAAGGCGTGAAGTAGCGTGAGGCGACAAAACCGCCAGGATAAAAGGCGACCTGGTAAGGGCGTTTCTCCCTCATGGCACGGATGCGTGCCTCCTTGGCCAATCGAACCAACTCCAGGATGGGTTCGCGCGCCTGTTGTTCCTCTCTCAGCCCTTTAAACATGGGCACCGCACCCGCCGCAATGACGATGATGATGGTTAGGGAAATGACAATTTCCACCAGGGTGAAACCCGATCTTACACGCTGGGCCCGAGCCGGAAAACCCGGCTGGGCTTGCGAAATATAAGGACTGGGGGTGAGGGAAATCATTCGGCTGTCAGTTCATTCCAACCCCAGAAATGGTCCGTGGTTCCGCGCCTTTTAACGAGGCGCAGACCGACTGACTCAACTCACTTGGTAGCGGAGGCTTTCCAGTTGCCAATATCGTCCTCAGTCCCTTCAGCACCATCTTTGCCGATGGAATAGACATCGAAGGCTTTTTTAGATTTCTGGGCTGGGTAGCGATATTTGTACTCCTGTCCCCACGGATCCTTCGGCACTTCTTCCATGAGAGCCGTCCACTTCTCTGGCAGCGGCTCGGAGGTGGGTTTTTCGACCAGGGCTTTGAGGCCTTGCTCGGTCGTTGGTGGGCGCATGTTGCGGGCCTCATACAGCTGGATCTGCGTCATGATGTTTTGCAGGTCACCATCCACGCGGGTTTCCTTGGCCACATCCACGTTGCCTTTCAGCATGTAAATGGAGCCGGCCGCCAGGATGGAAATGATCGTCAACACGATGACGATTTCAATGAGGGTAAAGGCTTGGCGCGAGTGGCGCAGGAAGGGGTGTGAGGTATTCATGGGATGATTAACGATGGGCAAAGCGTGGATTTTCAGAAGATGAAAATAATGAAAAGGGTGGCGGCTTGGAAGGTGAAAAGGATGGTTTTTTGGCATGAGGAAAGGCGGTCTCGTCAGCTACACCCGGCTCTTGATGCCATTCACGGACTGGAACACGGCAGAGATGATGGAGTATGCAACGACACCGACGATGACCGCCATGAAGACGATGATGATGGGGGAAATGAGGGCCGTCATACGTTTGATGCGTTTGTC
This sequence comes from Prosthecobacter dejongeii, assembly GCF_014203045.1. Classification (NCBI taxonomy): domain Bacteria; kingdom Pseudomonadati; phylum Verrucomicrobiota; class Verrucomicrobiia; order Verrucomicrobiales; family Verrucomicrobiaceae; genus Prosthecobacter; species Prosthecobacter dejongeii. The sequence continues at coordinate 164,578 of NZ_JACHIF010000011.1, read as the reverse complement.
CAACTCCTTATCATAACGGCCAGCCGCTTTTTCCAGAGACTTGCCCAAGGTGCCGGTTTGTTCCCCCACGGCGATCATGTCTATGAGCGTCATGGGAAAGTGGGATACCTTTTTGAGCGAGTTGGAAAGAGCGCCCCCTTCCGCCACCAGACTCGTCACCTTGGCTAACAGAGACTGGATGTAAACATTGGCCGAGATTTTGGAAACCAACCGGATGCTGTTGAGCAGAGGCACGCCATTTCCAACCAGACTGCCCATGGAATGCGCAAACTGGGCATAGAATCGCGTGGCAATCACGGGGCCAAAGAGAGGCAACTTGAGTTTGGTCTCATGCCACCACATCAGCCCCTTTGGTGTGGCGATGTAGGCTTTAAAAGAAAGGGAAACGATGGTGATGACCGTCAGCATCACCCACCACCATTGAGCTAGGAAATTGTTAAAGCTGATAAGCATCTGCGTGGCGAGTGGCAGCTTTTGCCCACTCTTGGCGAGGAGGTCTGTGATCTGTGGCACCATCACCGTCATGAACACGATCATCAGCACGATGCACGCCCCGATGAGGAAGGCCGGATAGATCATGGCGGAGGTCACCTTGGCCTGCAGTTCTGCCATCACCATGAGGTTCTGCGCAAGCCGCCGCAGGATCTCCGGCAAGGAGCCGCTGACTTCCCCCGCAGCGACGAGGTTGCAATACAACTCGTCAAAACTGGGCGATGCCTTTTTCAGCGCCTTGGCTACGGTGGAGCCTTCGCGAAGCTGATCGCGCAGGATGACGGAGACCTTGCGCAGGCCCACATCCTCCTGGCGTTCAGCAATGACTCGCAGGGCTTGGTCAATCTGGAGCCCTCCATCCAGCATGTCGGCCAGTTCCTCGGTGAAAAGGATGATCTGGCTACGCTTGAGTCGCACGGGTTGGTTGTCCTCCGCCTTCGCCGCCAAAGCTGCGGTTGCCTTCGCCGACTTTGCCTCCTCGGCTACTTTCACGGGTGTTAGGGCCTGAGCCTCCAGCTTGCGAAAAGCCTCCGCTTTGGAGCCGACCGCAAGGCTGCCCGTAACAGTCTGGCCAGTGGCATTCAGGGCGATGTAAGTAAAAGAGGGCATGAAAAGGCTGAGTCAGGAAAACAGGCTGTCTTCTAAAGATGTACAATTTCCCTCACTCGCTGGCGGCCGTGACGGTCATCACCTCTTCCAAAGTGGTGATGCCTTGGGAGGCTTTGCGGAAGCCGTACTGGCGCATGGGGACCATGCCGTCTTTCAGGGCCTGGGCTTTGAGTTCCATGGTGGTGGCTCGCAGATTGATTTTCTCCGAAAGCATTTCTGTCATCAGGCAGATTTCCATGATGGCGAGACGGCCTGTGAAACCGGTATTGCGGCAGGAGCGGCAACCTACGGGGTGGAAGAGTTTATCCTTCCATTCCAATGGGAAGCCACAGGCGCGGAGGAAGCTTTCCTCATGATGCGCGGGAGCCTTGCAATGCGGGCAGAGGGTACGCACCAAACGCTGAGCCTGGAAGGCACGCACCGAGGAGGAGACCATGAAGGGCTCGATGCCCATGTCGAGCAGACGCGAGATGCCGCCCACGGCATCATTCGTGTGAAGGGTGGAGAAGACCAAGTGCCCCGTGAGTGCGCCACGGATGGCGATTTCCACCGTTTCCTGGTCACGCATTTCTCCCACCATGATGACGTTCGGGTCACCTCGCAGAATGCTTCGCAGACCGGCAGCAAAGGTGAGATCAATCTCTGGCTTCACGGCAATCTGAATGATGCCGTCCAGCTTGTTTTCCACAGGGTCTTCGATGGTGACGATGCGGCGATCCTTGGTGTTCAGTTCCTTGAGCAAGGTGTAGAGCGTGGTGCTCTTGCCTGAACCCGTGGGTCCTGTGATGAGGATGATGCCATTCGGGGCTGCCAGCAGTTTGCGGAACTTCGCCTCAGTATCGGCATCCAGGCCGATGGCCGCCATGTCGAACTTTTTGCGGGTGAGCAAACGCAATGCGACAGACTCACCATTCACGCTGGGGATGGTGGCAACACGGACGTCAATCGGTTCGCCATCCAGTTCCAAGTTGATGCGGCCATCCTGAGGCATGCGCCGTTCGGCGATGTCTAGGTGTGCCATGATCTTCAAACGAGAGATCAAAGAATTTTGCAACACTCGCATGTTAGGCGGCACCGGAACTTCGATCAACTTGCCATCCACGCGGTAGCGGATGCGCAAGTCGCGCTCGAGGGGCTCTACGTGAATGTCCGTGGCGCGTTCTTTCAAAGCTTCGCGAAAGACCTGATTCACAAAGTTCATCACTGTGGCCTCTTCGTCCGCTTCATCCAGGACGTTCACTTCCTGCTTCATGTCATCGTCCTGCTCGCCGCCATCGCGGCCCTCCAGCAGTTCTTCAAAGTTTTCAGCTCCCACCCCGTAGCCCTGGTGCAGAGCTTCCAAAATGCGGTGGCGGCTGGCGATCTGCCAGTGCACGCGCTTTTGCAATTCCTGGCCCACGGCTTGACGGGCATTGAGGTCAAAGGGATTGTAGGTTAGCACCGTGGCTTCCACAGCAGAGACATGCGCGGGGTAGATGCGGTGCCTCAGCGCCAGCTTCGCGGGGAAGCGATTGTGTAAACCCTCCTGCTCGGCCGAATCTTCATTGGAATAAGGCAGGCGTAGGTGGGTGGCGAGGCTGGAGAAAAAGCTCTCTTCGTCCACCACATTGGCATCCAGCACCGCATCAATGAGCGGCAGCCTTTTGTCCGTTGCCTCATCCAGCGCATGGCGCAAACGCGACTGGTCCCGACAGCCGGCCTGGCTGGCGGTTTGAAAAAGCACATCAGAAAGAGAGAGCAGAGCCATGAGGGAATCGTGCTTAAACGCCCGAGATCCGTCAAGGTTGCGGAATAATGTGGGTCAGTTTTGGCTCACCCTCAGTTCTCTGAGTAGGATCACTTGGTGAAGTGGTCCGGCTCGTTCCCGGCTTTCCACTTGATGTTGCAGCCGGTGCTGGGGCGCTGCGAGGGCAGGGGAGCCTCCCCGGCCAGCATTCCTCGAACGGCTTCACGCATGTCATCTCCCGTAACCGGGGTGGTATTTTTGGGGCGGGAGCCGTCAAACTGGCCGCAATACGTCAGCTTCAGCTCGCCATCGAAAAGGTAAAAATCTGGCGTGCAGGCGGCCACGAAGGCATGGGCCACACTCTGGTCGGCATCGTAGAGATAAGGGAACTGCCAATCGTATTTGGCGGTGAACTCCAACATCTTTTCTGGGGCATCGGCGGGGTACTTTTCCACATCGTTGGAGTTGATCGCTACCACTCCGATGCCCTGGCTATCGAGTTCCTTGGCAAATGCGGCCAGAGCGTTGGCTAAGTGGATCACGAAAGGGCAGTGATTGCAGGCGAACATGATCAGCAGCCCCCGCGGGCCACGCACATCATCCAGCGTGAAGGTCTGCCCCGAGCCGTCGGGAAGTTCAAATTCAGGGGCAATGCTGCCGAGGGGGAGGATGCGGGTGGAGGGGACTTCAGCCATGGGAAAAGGGAAACAGGGATTCGAAAGTGAAAAACAAAATAGCGCGGGGCTAGCCGCTTCTTGGGACTCTCATTGCAGGCTGTAGGCTTTGACCCACGCCAGTGCCTCTTCCCGCGTGCTCACGAGGCCTTCGAGTTGCGCATTTTGCACCGCCGTCAGGACTTCTCCCATCTTTTTGCCAGCCTGCCAGCCCAGTTCTATAAGATCGCGACCATTGATCAGCGTTTGCGGGATCAATGGGGCCTGAGAAAATTCCTCGGCCTTTTCCTTCATGAATTCATAGTTGTCCAGCAAACCATTGGAACCCAGGCAGTCCACGCGATGCAGTGCCATTTCATCGTCCCAGGTCGGGCGGGCCATCATGCGCTTTAGGGTGCTGTTACGCATCTTCTTCACGTCCTTAAAGGCCATGTGATGTTCTACGGCGACCTGTGTGGGCTCAATGATATCGTTGGGAAACTTGAGCCGACGCAGGATGTCCCCCGCCATCTCAGCCCCCAGTTTGTCGTGGCCATTGAAGCGGATGCGGCCTGTGCCTTCATCCACCGTGAAGGTGGCTGGCTTGGCAATGTCATGCAGGAGGACGCTGAGTACCAATGGCAGAGAAACTTGCTCTGGCAGCAGGCTTAGCATGAGGCGGGTATGCACAAACACGTCTCCCTCGGGGTGCCATTGCGGAGGTTGCTCCACGCCTTTCAAAACGAGGATTTCCGGCAGCACGCGCTCCATCAGGCCACTGTCCATCAGCAGGTCAAAACCACGCAACCGATTTGGGTGCAGGAAGATTTTGATCAACTCATCGCGGATGCGTTCAGCACTCACGGTGGTGATGGCCTCAGCATGGTCGCAGATAGCTTGCCAGGTAGCGGGCTCAATTTCAAAACCTAGCACGGTGGCGAAACGGATCGCGCGCATTAGGCGCAGCCGATCTTCAGCAAAACGTTGTGACGCATCACCAATCGCCCGCAGGAGCTTGGCAGCGAGATCCTCCTGGCCATTGACATAATCAATGATGCGGTCTTCTTCCGGATCACGGAAGAGCCCATTGACCGTGAAGTCGCGACGCTGGGCATCTTCCTCCGCCGTGGCAAAGGTAACGGTTTCTGGGCGACGCCCATCTTTGTAGCTGCCATCCGTGCGGAAGGTGGCCACCTCGATCTGGTGGTGGTCATGTTTGACGATGACCACACCGAAATGGGCACCTACGGTGAGCGCCCCTGGAAACAGAGCGACGACCTGCTGCGGGGTGGCGCTGGTGGCTACGTCATAATCTTTCGGTTCCTTGCCTAACAAAAAATCACGAACGCAGCCGCCAGCTAATAAAGCTTGGTGGCCGTGGCTGCGCAGCGTGCGGATGACATGGGAGGCGGCTTTGAACATCAGTGCTTCGCGGCGACGCCTGCAGGCTTGGCTGCAGGGCGGTTGGTCGGGGCATACTTGGCCACCATGAAGGCCCCACAAGCGGCCAGCACGATGCCCGTGACGAACTGCCAAGGAAGGCTTTTTAAACCTCCTGCTGGCGGATGGATGAACATGGCCACCACGGTATTCACCACTGGAGCACCAGCAAAGACAATGGGCATCACGGCGGCAGGTGCTGCACCTTTATAAATCGCTGCGGCGGCACCAAGAGCCAGCACCAAGGTGAAAGCACCGAGCGCACCTGCTACGCCGGCGATAAAGCTCCAGGTCATACCGCTGCTGGTGAAGCTCCAGTTCGTGCCACGCTGCCAAAGTACCAGAACGGGGCCCAACACGGCCACGACAAAGTAGGCGATGCCAACAAACAAAAAGGCTTTCAGGCTGGCATTCGCCGTTTCAGGTCCTGGCAGTGTGCCGTCAGGCATCAGCCCACGGCCCTTATGAAGGATGATGCCATAGACGCCCCAGGAGAGCACGGTGAGAAGGGCAAAGGTAAGCCAGTTAGGGATCATTTGAGTGGGAGAGGTGGTTTGATTCACGTCGGTGAGAAACGTTAGGCAGCCTCTATTTGGATCAAAAAGCTGTCGAAACAAAAGGGTTTCTTACTTTTGCCCCGTCTTCATCACAGCATATCGGCTCTGAACGAGTCCAGAAGCAAAGCTGCGTGTTTCTTCATGACGCAGTTTCACATCATGAGGTAAAGCCCCGAATAATGCCAATCCATCCCCAAGCAGGATGGGAATGCGTGAAATGATCAAGCGGTCCAGATAACCAGCCTCCAGGAAACCCTGAATGGTTTTGCCGCCATCCACATACAGATGGTTAAACCCGCGCTGGCGAAAATGCTCCACCGCCACCGCTGGTTCTGGCGGAAGGAGGCTGACTTTCCCCTGAAGTTTTTCAGGCACGGCAAGTGGCTGACTTGTGAGAACTGTCACCGGAGTTTCGCCATACGGCCATTCGGGAAAATTCACAACGGTTTCAATGGTGCCTCTTCCCATGACCATTCCCTCCACAGTGGCCATGAAGGCAGCGTAACCATAGTCCTCTCCCTCCGTTTCGACAGAGGCTAACCAATCAATGCCCCCATCCCTGCGAGCGATGAACCCATCTAGACTGGTGGCGATGAAGGCTGTGCAAGTCATGAGGGCTGAGGAAGAAGTCCCGAGGAAAAAACGACGGTAGCGACGAATAGCACCAGGAACACCACCATGGCGATGCGGCCGGGTTTATCCAGCTTTCGGCTCGTGGCGTAGCCCGCCTGGCAAAAAAGGCAGGGCAGCAGGATGATCATGCTGACCAAAGGGACCGCAGCGATCAGACAACTCCAAGGATGAAACCCAATATTTTTGAGCCGTAGGGCAATGATGGGAAGGAAAAAACTGACAACAACCAAGTGATCCAGCATGGATTCTGGCTTGAACTGGTAACGGTCGATCAGGTAGCCCAATCCGCCAGTGAGGAGCATGAAGAGCAGCAGGTAAAGGCGTCTTCCGATGCCTGAATGCTTGACCGGTGCCGGATTCAAAAGTGTCTCTGCGAGTGGGGGACGATATGGATTTTTTTCGTCCTCAAGAGCACGTTCTGGCAGAGGGGGCGGTTCCGGGGGCAGGGAACTCAGAGGGTGCCACTCCTCCATGCCTTCGATCCAATAGAGGTCGGTAGGCAGCAGGGTTCCATTGGCCAGTTTAAGCCTTACCTCAGCCGCCTTAAAACAGCCTTTTTGCACTTCACCGCGACCGATGAAAATCTCCGTTGTCGGTTCTAGAATCATGATCGCACAGACCTTAGGCTAGGGCAGCTTCAAAAGCTCAGGCGGAGCTACCGAGATGCGTGAGCGGATTCGTTCGGGGATATCCACCGCTTTCATTTTACCCGTTTGGGCGTCTTTGCGTACGCAAGCTGCTACCAGTTTGCCTTCTGCACTCAGTTCCCCATCCTGTTTCCAAAAACGAATGATGTAACGTAGCGTGCGCGGGCGCACCTGCTCCACTAGAAGCTCCATGGTGAACTCCTCCTCAAAAAAAAGCGGAGCGCGGAAATCGCAGGAAACATGGACTCGCGGCCAGCCTACCCGCTCCTCCACTGGAATCTCAGCCGACTTATCCCAGATGGACATGCCGAGAGCTCGGAAAAAATCATGCTCCACCCTCTCCATGTAGCGGAAGAAATTGGAGAAGTGGACAATGCCCGCCATGTCCGTATCGGCGAACTGGACTCGGTCAGTGAGTGTATGACGGTGCATGTCTGTATCTTACTCAGGCCTTAGGCTTTTGCCAGTTCCACCATCACGGCCTTCTGCGCATGCAGACGGTTTTCAGCTTGGTCAAAGATCACGGCAGCCTGGGCTTCGAGGACTTCTTCAGTGATCTCTTTACCGCGATATGCAGGCAAGCAGTGCATGACGATGGCGTCTGACTTCGCATGCTGCATCAGAGCTGCATTGATCTGCCAGGGGCGCAGCGTTTCGATGCGGCCAGCGGCTTCGTCTTCCTTGCCCATGCTCACCCACACATCGGTGTAGATGGCATCAATGCCTGCCACGGCGGCTTTCGGGTCATCCGTCACCGTGATAGTGCCGCTGGGGATTTTGGCCATGAAATCAGCCGCTGGCTGGAACTCCTTGGGTGCTCCAATGACCAATTCGAAACCCAATCGGGCACTGGCCCAGATCCAGGAACGGGCGACGTTGCAGTCCCCATCGCCCAGAAAGGCCACGCGTTTGCCCTTCCAGCTTCCGAAGCGTTCGTTGATGGTCTGCAAATCGGCCAGGATCTGACATGGGTGCTCGTCATCGGTCAGGGCATTGATGGTGGGGATGCCGCTGTAGGCGGCGAAGTCCACCACGTCCTGCTGGGCGAAGGTGCGGATGATGGCCCCGTCAATCATGCGCCCCATGACACGTGCGGTGTCCTTGATGGGTTCGCCCCGGCCTAACTGAATGTCTGCCGAGGAAAGGAACATGACCTGTCCGCCGAGCTCGCGCACGCCGACTTCAAAACTCACCCGAGTGCGTGTGGAGGACTTGCTGAAAATGAGCGCCCAGTTCTGCCCGGCCAAAACTTGGGGGGATGTCTTGCGGTTCTTTTTCAACAAGGCTGCCTGAGCGAGCAGGTTTTCGATTTCAGCGGCGCTGAGCTGCTCAATGGAAAGGAGATGCTTCATCTTTAAAGGGACTTTGAGGGACGGAAATAAAGGGCTGAGGTCGCAATTGAGCGGGGCTGTTCAATCAAGTGCCGATAGCTCACCGAGGATGGTTTTAAAGATCGTCAGGGCCTCTGCGGCCTGAGCCTCGGTGAGGTTCATCGGTGGCAGCCAACGCACCACTTTGGGGCCCGCGGGGACCACCAGTAGCCCAGCATCCAGCATGGCCTTCGCCACATAGATCGAGGCGATCTTACCAGAGGCCTTGATAGCAGCTTTAGCCAACAAAGCGGCTTCATCCAACTCAAAGCCGATCAGCATGCCAAAGGCGCGGATGTCTGTGATGAGAGGCTGTTTCCAAGAAGCGACTTCACCGGCGATCTTGCGGCCTAAAACCGCAGAGCTTTCCGCCAACTGATCACGCAGAATCACATTCAGTGTCGCGAGCCCTGCCGCACAGGCCAGGGGACTGCCGCCAAAGGTGGTGCCATGGGTGCCTGGGCCAAGGAGGTCGCACAGCCTTCTTTCATCGCCATCTGCCAAGGCACGATTACGGATCCAGAAAGAGCCCAAGGGATACCCGCTGCCGATGGACTTGGCCCAGCTAATCGAGTCTGGCTGGATCTCATCGCCCGGAACGATCGAACGCCAGCCGCAGGAGTCACCTGTCCGCCCCAGTCCACACTGCACTTCATCCAGCAGCATCAGCAGGTCATGTTGTTTGCAGAGCGACTGCACGGTGCGTAGGAATTCGGGGGTGGCGGGGTTCACTCCGCTTTCTCCCTGCACAGGTTCAAAAAAGATCGCCACGGTCTTTTCCGTGACGGCTTTTTTCAGGGCTTCGACGTCATTGAAAGGGGCATAGACAAAACCCGGCACGATGGGGCCAAAGCCACCATGGATCTTTTCCTGCGCGGTAGCGCTCATGGCACCGAAAGTGCGCCCATGAAAGCTGCCCGTGAAGGTGATGATCTCATAGCGCGGGCTACCATCTGCCTGGGGCCTAGTGACGCCATATTTGCGCGCTAGTTTGATCATGCCTTCATTCGCCTCCGCCCCGCTGTTGCTGAAGAAACATTTGCCGGGAACCTTGACGATTTCCTCCACCAGCACGCGGGCCAGTTGTGCCTGGCCTTTGCTGCAATACCAGTTGGATGCCTGCATGAGCTTGTGCGCCTGAGCGGCGATGGCACCTGCGACTTCGGGATGGGCATGCCCCAATGGGCAGGACGCCACACCGCTGGCGAAGTCCAGGTACTTTTTGCCTTCACTATCCCACAGGTACGGCCCCTCACCACGCTCTGGCCACAGGGGAAAGCGCCCATAGTTAGGCATCACATACTGGTCCAGCCACGCGGGCTCAAAGTCATTGATTCTGTCCATTTTCTTGATCCTGAAAAAATTGCTTACGTTCCTACTGTTGCTTCATCCGCCTCTGTCTTCCTACCGAAGCTCACAGATGAATTTCAGTGCCGATCCCCACGTCCGTGAAGATCTCCAAAATAAGTGCGTGGGGAATGCGTCCGTCAATGAGGTGCACCTTGCCCACGCCTCCTCGGAGAGATTCCAAGGAAGAGTCCACCTTTGGGATCATGCCTCCACTGATGATGCCTTCTTTCTTCAGGTTTTCGATGCCGGCCGGGTCCAGGCTCGGAATCAGAGTGTCGTCATCCTTGGGATCGCGCATGACGCCGCGCACATCGCTCAAAAAGATCAGCTTGGTCGCCTTTAGCCGTGTGGCTAGGGCACACGCAGCGAGGTCAGCATTCACGTTTAACGTTTTGCCACTGGCTAGCTCACGGGCAACCGGGGACACCACGGGGACAAATTCACCCGCCACGGCTGCCTGGATCAGGCCCAGCTTGCAGTCGTTCACTTCACCTACCCAGCCGAGATCGCCTTTCATTTTTTCGCCCGTGAAGACTTCCGTGCCAGGCACGCCCACGGCTTTGCCGCCAAAGGCATTGATCTTATTGACGATCTCGGGGTTGATCACCCGCGCCAGTGTCTGTTCCACGATCTTGATGGTCTCCTCATCCGTCACGCGCATGCCGTTGATGAACTTGGCCTCCAGGCCGCTATCCTTCATCGCTTTAGAAATGGCCTTGCCACCGCCATGCACGATGACGGGATTGATGCCCACAGCCTCCAGAAACACCACGTCTTTCAAGAAGGTGTCCACCACGGCTGGGTCTTCCATGGCGCTGCCGCCCACCTTGATCAGAAACGTGCAGCCTCGGAATCCCTGCATGTAAGGGAGGGCTTCGAGGAGGACATCGGCTTTCTGGATCTGGGGCTCGTTCATTGGCAAAGGGGGAAAGGTGGGAAGGATAGGCACCCAGGCGCAGCGTCAAGCACTTCAACGGGAAATTTCTGAAAAAAATCCGCCATGTTTCTAGTCTCCAAAGTTCCTTTTTTTCTCTCGTCAGGGCCCAGAGGCTCTGTTTCAGTAGCGTCATGCTCGTCACCGCAGCTCTTCTTTTCCTCTGCTTCCTTTGGGTGATGCTGTGCATGCGTTTTTACACTTTGATCTCCAAGGAGAACGTCATTCAGCGCCGCCTCATCGCCATCGGTGCCGGATTAGGAGCAGGGCTCATTTACGTGCTTGGCAGCATGATTGTGACCCTCCTCCGCACTCCATCTTCCTCGGAGTTGCAGCGGCAGGTGCAACAGGTGGAGGACGTACGAGTGCAGCGCCGCTGAACTGAATCTGGCTCAATCCTTGAGCTGGAGCACTGCTTGTGTGACGTCGAGAAAATGAGGTCTCGAAAGATCTCGAGCTTGCCGTTCGGCAGCACGTTAGGGATCCCCCAGGATGGTGAGTTGACCAACGGCGAACAGGTGTGCATCACGACCAAGGAAAGCGCAAAGTGGTAAAAAGATTCATGTGCTAAGATCGAACACAGCGGACCGCGCTGGGTTCAGCCCGTAATGGAATATACGGGTCACAAGGGGGAACGTGACGTTGGCCGATGGGCAGCACCGTCAGATAATCACCCCCTAAGTTTTAGAGGACCCAATAAAAAACGCATGGGCATCACGGTCTTCGTCCTTGTGGCCGCATGAATCCTAACAAAATGTTAGTTTCATAGGATCACTTCACTTGAATCCCAAATGGGAATGTGAGAAATACTCCCTGCCTTTTGATTTGAACGAAGAGCCTGTAGAATCCAGCTTGAGGTGGATTAAAGCTGAACCGGATTTCTCCCCCCACCTCATCACGCTCATTTTCTGGATGGACATGCAGCAATGTGCGAAAGTCTTCATGGATTCCCACAATGTGTGCCTGCGCCTCCATGTAATCTTCAAGGTCTGTGACGGCATCTCCCGCAGCGTCTAAGATCTTCAAATTGGCTCGATTGATGGCTTTAGCTTTAGGCGGGGACTCCGTGATCCAGGCCATCTTTGCTCTTAGCTCTGCTGCATTGGCTGCAAGGACAGTTTCCTTTTTGGCTGCTGCGCTCGGGTTAGAGAGAAGGGAAATCTGGTTCATCGCAAATTCTTCCCGCCCTGTTTCTTTTGGAACCGCATTGATCCACAATCGGTAAGGCTGGTTCAAGCGGGGCACGAAGGTCAACTCCCATTCGCCAGACTTGCCGGTGGGCTCGGGATGTTCGTGATGATAGTCCGTTAGTGACTCGTCGCATATCATTGCATGCAGAAGAGCGCCGTGGGTCAAAAGAAGGTCTTCACCAGCCACAGGACGAAGGTCCTGGATATAAACGATTTGAAACTTCAGTCGCACAGGCTTGCCGGGCTGTAGCTCCGTCAGCGGCTCCATCTGGATATGCAGTATAGGTTTTACCGGTGGCAAAAGATGGGCAAATCGTTCCGTGGACATGAGGGCCTCATCCGGGAATTGAGCCGCAGCTAGTTGGAGCACCGCTTTCATTTCAGTCCATCTTTCGTCGAGGCTTCGGGCCTCGCCCTCTTGGGCCAGTCGCATGATCTCATCGGTCAGGCTTTCCGCAGAAAGCAGGCTGCGTTGCAAAATCCTTTGGCGGCGGCCTATCAGCATGATGGCGTTTGTTTCCATGAAACGTAGGTGGACCAGGATGGCAGTCGTTTTAGCGGTAAAGGTGTCCATCTTCCCCTGCATTAGCAGTGTATCCGCCTCATTTCGCATCAGGGAAATCTTCGTCCAGGCATCTCCCACCGTTACCACATCGGCACCACAAACCAATACGGCAGGCTTTTCGGCAGCCGCTGTGAAAGCTAGGATGAACAAGCAGACTAACCAAATGTTGGAAAGATTCACGAAAGAGCTCATTCTCTGGGCAATCGTATTGACAAGTCTCATCCATCACACAATCTCGTGCCAAATGCCAATGTGGAAAATAACCCTGGCCCTCAGTTTACTAGCAGCACCCTTGTTTGCATGCAGGCTACCGTTCGAGCCCACTCTGGAAGCCGCCATGGTTAAAGCCACTGCTCGTGACCAACCTATTTTGCTGCTGTTCACGGGCTCTGACTGGAGCCTTCGAAGTGTCACCTTGGACAAAGAGCTTTTGGAAAACCAAACGATCGAAAAGATTCTCGAAACCTCTTTTATTCTAATGATGGTGGACTTTCCCCAGCGCGTTAAACTTGCGTCTGAGCAACAAAGAGCCAACACCGCACTCGCGGAAAAATTCCAGGTTTCCCATTTTCCGACCCTGATTTCTCTGCGATCTGATGGCAGCGAGATCGGTCGCCTAGAATTCCATGCCGCGACCGTCGAATCCATGGCGAAAATTCTGCATGATTGGCTGTCCAGAGCAGGGAAAACAGAAAAGCGGAACTAAGATGCGTCTATTTGCTTTCATTGTCCTTGCACTGCTTCCCTCATTGCGTGCGCTTGCAGGTGAGAAATCACAAAATTTCCAGGTATTAGGCACCATTCGAGAGCTTCGCCCAGAGACTCAAGAGATGATCATCAAACATGAGGCCATTCCTGGTTACATGGATGCCATGGTGATGCCATTTACGGTGAAGGGCACTCGTTGGTTTAAGGAAGTGCGGCCCGGGGATGAGGTCCGCTTCAGCTTAGAGGTCACGGATAAGGAAGATCGCATCACTCATTTTGAGGTGCTGCGTCGTGGGAAAGCTCAGATTCAAAGTCACTCTGCGAAAGTGGCTAAAGCCAAAGTTGGAGCTTCCTTTTCTTTTGAAGATATTCTTTTGAAAGACCAAGAAGCAAGGGTGTTTGAGCCAGCAAAGCTATCTGGACGTCCCATCGTACTCAGCTTCTTTTTTACTCGCTGCCCATCCCCTGAAATGTGTCCTTTATTGATGGCAAAGCTGGGAGATTTCCAAAAAAAACTCAAGGCTCGCAAAGGTGCGGATGCGTCTGCTGTCAGCATACTTTGTGTCACGATAGATCCACTCAATGACAGCCCTCAAGTGCTGAAAAGTTATGCGAAGGCCTGTCAGGCCGACCCAAAGGTGTGGACATTTCTCACAGGTTCGCTTCCAGAAATCCGTCGTTTGGCCTCTCGCTGTGGGGCTGATTTCTGGGAAGATGAGGGACTCATCAACCACACCCTACGCACTCTAGTCATAGATTCGAACGGGAAGATCCAGCGTCTCTATTCAGACAATCGCTGGACTTCTGAAGATCTACTCGAAGCCATTCATGATGGTGAAAAGCGTTGAGGGAACATTTGGTTTAGAGTCCTTCCAATTGTAGGAAATGTGGAGCGTCTATAAGTTGAGCTGGCATCTTTTTTCCTCGTTTTAGCAGCCGCATACTGTCATAAAATCTCGATCAACTAGTTTAGTTTAGGTGTTACTTAATCGTTTAAATCTTAAGATTTAAGATTTATCCAAATGCCTTTTTTGCTCAAACCTTACGTTTCGGCTTGGCTGGATATGATTTAATCAATTCATAATCAAGGATTTGTCTATTTCAAGTCTTTGAATTAAATAATCATTAAGATTAGGATGAAATTTCTATCGTCGGCTGATTTTATAATTTTTATTTCGCATTAAATCGAAATTGATTTTCCTTTATTCCTACACAAGGATTCCTTTATGGAAGATGTGAAGACCGCATGCGTGAAAGGGAAGCACAACCCGGCGATTGGACTCGCTGGAAAAATTCAGACCCGTTTTTGGGGTCTGTTTTTTATGGCGGCAGCCATGCTGTTTCCATGCATTTCAGAGGCATCTCACTACCGTGGAGGAGCGGCGTCTTACTCCATCAATTCGAGTGGCTTGGTAACGGTCACTGTTTACACAGGTTGGGGTAGTTTTGTAGATACGCCCTTTTTCCAAGTTTACACAGGATCTGGCGCCACGGGCACTTCACTGGGTTCAATGACTCTGGCAACAGCGGTCAACCCTTTCTCGACAGGCACTGAGTTTGGAGGGGCTGCCTACACCATTCGAAAAGACACTTTTACCTTCAATCTGAATGGCAGAGCTGCAGGTTTTTATTATGCTTGGTGGAGTAGCAACAACTGGGTGAGCGGTATCAACAATGTGCCTGAAAGCACCTGGTCATTGGAATTGAAGATTGCCTACACACCGGGGCAGGCCAGTGCGGGACCTACCATGATCCCTGCTACCATTGATATTATTGGACGAGGTTTCCCTTACACCCAGAACCTGAATAGCCAGGATCCAGATGGAACCCCTGTAACCTATCAAAATCTGGTGGGCAATGCCTACCCTGATTACGCTCCAACGAGCCTTATGCCAGGCATCAGTGTGAGCGCATCAGGCACCGTTGGCATTCCAGGTACCAGCACAGCCACCATGGCTCTTGGGCGCTGGGGTTACAAAATTCGTGTGACGGATGGCTCCGGTGGCACTGCTATTCGTGATGTTCTCGTAGTCGCAGCAGATCCCACTGCCACCAATGTTAACCGCCCGCCCGTACTTGCTTCCATCGGGCCAAAAACAGTCAACATCGGGACTTCTCTAAATTTCACGGTGACGGGGAACGATCCGGATGCTGGTCAGACTTTGACGCTCCGGTCCTCCGCTTTGCCGACAGGGGCGACTTTTCCTCAAACCACTGGACCTAGCACCGGTGCTTCTTCCTCCTTTGCCTGGACTCCGACAGCAGGTCAGGAAGGAACTTATGTGGTCAACTTTGAAGTTTACGACAATGCCTCCGTGACTCTGATTGATTCAGAGGAAGTCACTTTCACAGTTACGGGCAGCAACAATCCTCCGGTGCTGGCAGCCGTCGGCAGCAAATCTGTGGCCAACGGAGGCACTTTGACCTTCAATCTCTCTGCAACAGACCCTGATGGCCATAGTATCACTTATCAGATGTTTAATGGTCCTGCTGGAGCGACCTTAAGCCCCGCAGGCGCTTTTTCTTGGACTCCAACCGCTGGCCAGAACAACACCACATACACGGGGGTGACCTTGCGTGCCACGGACAATGGTGTGCCAAATCTCTCGGATAACGAGACCATTACCATCACCGTTGGAGCTGGCAACAACCAGCCGGTCACCACTGCAACGTTGTCCCACAATGTTACCGTTGGGCAAAACCTGAGTTTCGTGGTTTCTGGCTCGGATGTGGATCTGGCTCAGACCTTGACCCTCTCTGCCAATGCTGGCATTCCCTCGGGTGCCACCTTCACCACAGTTTCGGGCTTGGCGTCTGCAGGCGTGAGCAGCACTTTTTCTTGGACGCCTACCTCGGGTCAAGTGGGTCTTACCACCGTCAAATTCTTGACTCAGGACAATGGCACGCCGGTTCTTAACCAAGAGATTACAGTCACCATCAATGTAGCTGCTGCCTCTCCCGAAATCGTCTTGAGAGGTAATGGCCTCACCATCGACAATGGTGACATGGTGCCCACCACGGCGGATCACACCAGCTTTGGCAATGTGGCTGTTTCCAGCGGTTCCATTTCTAGAACATTTACGATCGCCAATACTGGTACAGGCGCTTTGAACCTAACTGGCACTGCTCCGAATTATGTCACCTTGAGCGGTGCCAATGCCGCCGATTTCACGGTCTCTACCCAGCCCGCCAGCTCGGTGGTAGCCAGCGGTAGCACGACCTTCGTCGTCACTTTTGATCCAAGCAGTTTCGGCTTTAAAAATGCCACGGTAAGCATCGCGAACAATGATGCCGATGAAAATCCTTACACCTTTGCCATCACAGGCGGCGGCGCCGATTCTGAGTTGGTGGTCTTTGGCGGCACTCGCTCGGGCAATGGCATCCTAGTGGCTGATGGAGCCAGCTCAACAGCCCTCGAAACAGACGATCACATTGATTATGTCAATGTCACCTACCTCACACCCACCACGCTCAGCGTTTCAGTTCGTTGGTTCCCTTCCAGTTCAGGTTCATACACCACCACAGATGGGATTCATTTGAAGGTATTCCACTTCAATGGCAGCACCTGGAATACTTTGCAGAGCTTAAACCTCAATCCGGGCCAGTTTTCCGTGAACACCCACACGGACTTAAATTTCACATTCACACTTCCCTCAGGTTCGCCAACTGGCACCCATCACCTGCGCGCCTCCATCATTGATAAGAGCGCTGCAGGGGACATCATGGTTGGGAATTATGCCTGTGAATCTTGTGGGACGGCAATAGGTTCAGGTCGTCATTCTGATAACGCAGATGTGTTCTTCGATGTCGTCACGGGCAGCCCCGCCAGCTCGGAGATTGCGATCACTGGCAATGGCAATGCGATTGTTGATGGCAGTGCCACGGCCGCCGTAGGCAATCACACAGATTTCGGCAATGCTGGAGTGACGGGCAGCAGTGTTGTCCGGACATTTACAATCGTAAATACGGGCACCGCTGCTTTAAACTTGAGTGGCACGGCTCCTAATTATGTCACTCTCAGCGGTGCCACGGCAGACTTTGCCGTTACCGCTCAGCCTGTCACTCCCGTATCCGCCCTGACGGGAACCACCACCTTCAGCATTACTTTTGATCCTGCCTCCGTTGGTCAGAAAACGGCCACGGTGACTCTTTTGAGCGACGATGCCGATGAGTCTCCCTACACTTTCACCATCACAGGGAACGGACAGGCTCCTTTGCCGATTCCTTCGACGCTTGATGATGTGGTTACCGCAGGCAACGCTCCTGGGGCAGATGGCACCTCGAACATTGGCCAATTCGGTGTGCTTCGGCGGGGTGGTTTCTTGGCTGAAAATGGCTTTTTAGCCTTTCCTGGCTTCCTTCAAGGGGTGCCTGCTACCAGCAATTCCGGTCTCTGGAAAACGGGAGGTGGAAATCTGTTTCTCCTCGCTCGCACAGGAACCACGGTGCCAGATGTACCCAGCGCTACCTTTGCGACCCTTCCTGAGGTGCCATGGATCAGTGAATCGGGTCTGGTCAGTTTCCTTGCGAGTATGACCATCGGCACTGGTGGGGTAACGACTGCTAATGACACCGGTCTCTGGAGCGAAATTGGTGGCGGGGGCTTGCGTCTCCTGCTCCGTGAAGATGACGATGTGCCCGGAATGGCCGGCGTCAAAATCGGTAGCTTTGCTTCGGGTATCTACGCCACGGCTAGCACCGGGGTGAATTCTGGCCACGCCATTGTGTCTGTGACGTTTAAAGGAGCGAGCACCAAGAGCGCTGTTCTGCGTGCCCAAGTCAGTGGTGCTACCACCACCATCAGCGTGGTGGCGGAAGAAAGCGCGACTGCTCCAGGCACAACCGCTTTGTATGCAAACGTGGCTGGTAGCTTCACGGACCCTGGCCGCATGGATGCGCAGGGCAATTTCATTTTCTCTGCTCTCACCACCACCAGCAGTAAAGAGGGCATCTGGTATCAGCCAGTGGGCAGTGCGGTATCGAAGGTCTTCTATGCGGGTGAAACGGCCCCCGGCACTGGCGGTGCTACCTTTGCGCGGCTCCAGCGCCCGTCTTCAGGCAATAACGGCGTTGTCGCTTTCCGTGCTACCTTGAACCGGGACGGTGACAATGCGGCCAACATGCGCAATGACGGCATCTGGCGGGGCACGGCTTCCACCCCGGCCAGTTTCACCTGCATCCTCCGCCGTGGGGATGGTTCTTCAGTTGTGTCAAACTTGCCCGTGGGCAGCCTCGTTGGGAATCCATGGGGTGGCTGGCTGAACAACAACAACCGTGGGGCCTGGAGAGCCTGGTTGGATGTCAATGGCGATGGGAATAGCGCAGCTCCGACGGATGTGAACGCCATCTTCACGGATCTGTCGGGAGCCATGCAGTTGGCTCTCCGGGTGGGTGATGCTGCCCCTGGGACAACGGGTGCGACCTTCAGTGGATTTGATCTGCCAATCGTCGGCGGCAATAACCAGTATGCCATCATCGGCAACCTGGCCGGCGGAGATGCCGTCACTGCCAACAACCAAGGGCTCTGGAGAAGTGCTCCGAATGGCGGTGCACTGTCCCTGGTGTTTCGTAAGGGCGCATCGGTGGTGACGACTGAAGGCACTAAAGTGGTGACGAAGATTGACCTACCAGGCTCTGGCCAGACGGACCGCCGTTGGGAGCAGCCTGTCATGGACAGCACTGGCCGGATAGTGGTGTATGTGACGTTTGCCGATGGCAGCACCAGCCAGGTGATCATCCCTTAAGTGACGCAGATGAAAAAAGGCGCGACCTTTGCTGGTCGCGCCTTTTTTATTCGGCACAAAACAAACTGCGAGGCAGGGGTATTTACATCACCACACTGCCGTCGAGTTTCTTGGTGAAACGGTGCAGCACGCCGCCGTCCACACCCAAGTGGGTGATGGTGAGGGCATCTGGCAGGACTTGCAGGTGGGTAAAACCGTGGATGTCTTTCCCATACGGCATTTTCCGTGCTTCATTTGTTAACTTACGAATGCGTGCGCCACCGCCGCCGGAAAGGACGAAGGAGGTGAATTTTCCTTCCAGTTCGAGGTGCTGGAGATCGTGATCATGCCCGCAGAGATAGGCATGCACTTTGTGTTCTTGCAGCAGATCTCCCCATTGTTCGATGAGCGGTTGAGTGTCTTTGTGGCTACCGTTTGAATAAAGAGGATGATGACCGACAACGACCGTGAAGGGTGCACGTGGTTTGGCCAGCTCAAGCTTGAGCCATTCGAGCTGCTGCGCCTCCTCCTCCGCGGCCATGTGCGTCTTCGGTTTTCCTGTTTTTTTGTCCTTCCCGCCACTGATTTTGGGGAAATTGGTGTCGAGGGCCAAGAAGGTCACCAGCGGAGTTGGGCTGCCTACATCCACGCGATACCATTTGTTAGGCATGTGCCAGCGCACACCGGCTTTTTTGGCATAGGCCAGTTGTACCTGTTCCCCCCCGGGATTGTCATGGTAGTCATGGTTCCCCAAGACCGCCCATTGAGGGCCGGGGAAGAGGCTCGCTGGGTACATGTCTTCGATCTCTTCTTTCCAGCGCTGCGCTTCCACGGTGAAACCACCTTTGGTCGGGCCATAGACATTGTCGCCAATGAACCAGAGTCCTGAGGGAGTGAGTTTCTCTTTGCCCACGAATGTTTTCATCGCCTCAGCGACGATTTTCTGGTCCTGGCCTCCGGTGCCGAAATCACCGATGGCAAGAAGGTGCAGCGCCCCTGGAGCAAGCTCAGCCTGGGCTTGAGTGCGAAGATTCAGCGAAAGGGCAACACTGGAGCAGAAAAGCGTCTTGAGAGCGCGGCGGCGATTCATGGGATTCATGGACGAATGATAACGCACGCGTGCAAGGCGACATATCAGCGAGATTTCACTCCAGGGCTTCCCTGAGGAAGCATTGGACAGGCCCCTCCCTGTGGGGCAATTTGGCAGCTTATCTAGCAACGATTTTTCGCCCCCCTTTTTTATATCCGATGACCCTAGCCGCCCTCCGCTCGTTTGCCCTTGGTTCTCTGGCCGCTGTTTTGGCTTCCTGCACCACTCCTTCGGGACCGCAGGGGCAGACTCAATATTTGGAAGCCTTCGCTCCTACCTCAGTGCCTCATTCGGCATTGTATAATCAGGACATGGATTCCTACTGGGATGGCGACGGCATGGCGGGTGCGCCTAGCATCGTGATTGATATCAGCGACCAAAAAGCCTATTTTTACAAAGGCAGTTCTCTCGCAGGCGTATCTGCCCTTTCCACAGGGGATGAGAAGCATGCGACCACCCTGGGGCGATTCAAAATCACGCAGAAAGATCAGTGGCATAAATCCAATCTCTACGGAGACTTTGTGGACGGCGCAGGCAATGTGGTGGTGGCAAACGTGGACGTAACCAAGGACAAAGCCCCTCCTGGGACACGTTTTGAAGGTTCCAAGATGCACCACTTCATGCGTTTCGTGGGCGGCATCGGCATGCATGAAGGTTTCCTTCCAGGCTACCCAGCGTCCCATGGTTGCGTGCGTATGCCCCCACACATGGCGGCTATTTTTTATAACAATGTCACGCAGGGCACTCCCGTGACGGTGCGCCCCTGAGCCTGAATTCTGTCAACCTAGCTTTTCCGCGATCATGCCTCCTGTAGAACTGCCTCTCGAAGTCAGTGTGGATGATACCAGTTACCTTCTGAATCGTCCCGGTACCCCTCCACCTCGAGTGGTGGATTGCCGCGAGGAGGATGAATGGCAGATCTGCCGTATCGAAGGAGCGGAGCTAGTGCCACTCTCTCAGTTCGGAGAACTGGCAGCACAACGTTTTACCGATCCTGCTGAACACATCATCATCTACTGCCACCACGGCATGCGCAGTCAGCGTGCCGCGGGGTGGCTACGCCAGCATGGGTTTACGCAGGCGCAGTCCATGCGCGGCGGCATTGATGCCTGGGCGGATTTGGTGGAGCCTGAGATGGCTCGTTATTGATCTGATTAATTGTTTGTTTCTCTTTGTTTTGAAATCGGAAATGCTTTCTCCTTCTTCGGTCGGATTTAAAGAGTGGGCCTATGTCTGCGATTCCTTGGTTCAGGGAGTGCAATCTCTGATTTTACGCAAAGGCGGCATTCATGAGGGCCGCGGTGGTTTCGAGTGGAAGCATCGGCAGTTTTTTCTTTTCCCGACCTGGTTTCATACGCAGTCCGAGCGACTCACTTGGTCCCCTGACGGGGCAGGTTCCTTTCCCCCAGAAGAAGAGCGAACGAGTGTGGATGTGGATGGGTTTGCTACGCTAGAGCAGGTATGGAAAGTCACTGACTGGGCGCAGATGGAGGCCATCGCTCCTCTGCATATTTGGAAGGAAGAAATCGTCAAAGAGCGCTTTATTTACGATGAGGAGAGTTGCCTGCATGTGGCCCTCGTGCGTGCCTACAAGTTGCCCAAGCGCTGGTCCTTTCCCTATTCGAAGAGTTATGGGGGATGTCGCTCTTGGGTCAATCTACCTGAGGAGGGTTTAGCACTTGCGGATCAAGCAACGCCCGCCATCGGGAATGCTGAGTGGGAAGATATAGCTGCAAAGCTACGCTCAGTTTTGGGGGTGTAGTGGAGTGTCTGGCTCCGCCTTAAAGGCTCCCCACTATTTCAGAAGGATTGACTCTAAGCCGCCAGTTCTTCTCGTTTCTGCCACCGCTGCTCATGCTGGGTGGCGTGAAGAAAAAAATCGTTGGCCTCCTGAGTGCTTTGGTTGGGATCCAGCGGTAATCGCATGGTGAGCTCAAGTCCTTGAGGTTCTAATCGCTTGGCCTCGATGCTGCCGCCATGCAGGTGAAGGGTGACGTAGCAGGCCATCATGTTGACACCAAAGTCATCAGGCTTGCGACTGCGGGTGAAAAAGGGATCGAACAAGTTTGCGGCTCGGTCTTGGGCCCCCCATCCGCCATTGTCTGTGAGGACCATCACCGCCTGCTCTTGTCCGGAGGCATCTCTTTCCATGCGGGCCCTCACCACCACACGATCTCCCGGATGCAGGTGGGTGATCTCCTCAATGAAAAGTAGGCGCCAAAGTTGGCGGAATCGCTCCTCATGTACCAATAGCGGAGGGAGGGTAGGGGAGATATCGAACTCCACCCGAATGTTTTTCTCCTGAAAATGGCCGATGTAAGTGTTTAAAGTCTCCTCAAGCAAAGCTGGGAGAGACACCGTATCTTGCCGATTCAGTTTCCGTGCGTGGGAGGCGTGGGCCAAGTGGTTCAGCAGGGTCTGGATCCGCTCAATCTGTGCTTGTGCCTGATGCTGTGTTTCGACCCAAAAATTTGGATCGCGCGGGGGCCTCGCGTCAATCTCTTCCATCAGCTTCATCGGCGCTAAGTCAATGAAGGCCCGGACGACGGTGAGTGCATTGCGCAGGTGGTGATTCAGTCCTTCAGCCATGATGCCCATGCCTGCGACTCGGTCTGCCATCAAAGTTGTGCGGATGTTTTCCGCATTTTGAGTTAGCAGACCTTCGCGCTCTTGCAGGGTCTCGTAATATTCCATCCCCTGGCGTAGCACTGCGGCCAGTTGCTCAGGGTCCAGGGGCTTGTGTAGGTAACGGTAAGCGCGTCCTTCATTGACTGCTTTCACCGCAGTTTGGTAATCGGTAAATGCGGTGACGAGAATGCGAACAAGATTGGGGTGCAGCCTACGGGCACGGTCCATCAGTTCGACCCCGCTTTCTCCAGGCATGCGTTGGTCTGTCAGCAACACACCGATCTGCGGACCGTAATTTTCTAGAATGCGGTAACCATCGGCGGCATTGCTGGCGGTGTGGATGATGAATTCATCCTCAAACATCTGTCTGAAGTAATGGAGCGCTTTCTCCTCATCATCCACGTAGAGCACGTGGTAGTTAGCTAAAGGGGGGGGATTCATGCGGCTGCGGGGGCGGCGGCGGGTTTAAAGCGAAGGGTAAATTCAGTGAAGGTTCCAGTCTGGCTAGCCGCAGTGATAGACCCGTTCATGCCCTGCATCATTCGATAACAAAGACTCAAGCCGAGGCCCATGCCCTGGCCTACTTCTTTGGTGGTGAAGAAAGGGTCAAAAATGCGCTGCAAGTGTTCCTCTGGTATCCCGGTGCCATTGTCACGAACGCGCAAAACGAGTTCGTCACCCTCTTGCATCGCACTCAGGGTAATTTCTGGATGGGGGTGTCCTTGCAAGGCATCCAGACTGTTTTGAACAAGGTTGATCAAAATTTGAATGATGTGGTTTTCATCTCCAAAAGCTATGAGATCCGCCGGGACTTCGCAGTGTAGCAGGGCTTCTGCATCGCCGATCTGCTTGGCCATGAGACGATTCACTTTGGCCACCGTTTGACTCAAATTGACAGGGGAGGAGCCCTTGTTCTCCGGATGCGCAAACGTGCGTAGGTCAGAAACGATGGAGGCCACGCGGTCCACTCCTTCACCGATGTCCGTGAGGATGAGTCCCAGGGACTCCACAGTTTCAGGCGGGAGGTTTTTGGTCTTTTTCTTCAGGACGAAAAGCGCAGATTTAACAAAGTTCAGGGGATTATTGATCTCATGAACGATGCCAGCGCTTAGCCGACCGATGGAGGCCAGTTTCTCACTTTGATTTAATTGAGCTTCGGTTTCACGAAGACGTTTGAGTGTGGCGGAAAGTTCCTCATTGCGGCGGCTCAGTTCCTCCCGTTGCGCCTCGACTTTGCAGCGGTTCACAAATTCCCGCAGACGGATGGCGTGGTGCTGCCGACTGCCGCAATAAAGAATCACGCAGGTCAGCAGGATGAAGAGCGTGTTATTGATAAATAGACCGATGGAGCTGAGGTGACCATCGTAACGGAGATTGGGAATCGTCGCTGCGAAATAAAACAGCAGCACCAGAGCGACGGTGATTCCAATCTCCCGGAACGTCCAATGAAAGACAAAGGAGGTACCGACAAGGCAGAGCATGAGCCCGGCGTAATAGCTGGAACTGCCATCGCCTGAGAAGTAAATCATCAGGCAGATGGCCAAGGCTGGCAGCAAGGGCAAAATCACGGGATAAACGCGGTGATAACGGGCTGCCCAGGGACGATCGAGAGCCAAGAGCAACGGAATACACATGGCTGAACAGAGAATGCGCAGCAACACAAACTCCCTGAAATGCGTGGGGTAGGCCAGCCAATCCAACACCGCACAGAACGGGACCAAGAGCATGACGAACCAGGCTCCCAATCGTGCATTCCGCATATTGAGCTCTTGTAGCTCTCCCTCGAAGCGAGCTGATTTTTCCGCTTCTGCGAGAATTTTTGGATCAATAGGCGGGGCTGCTCTGGAAATCACAGGCACCTCACGTGTCGCAGCAGGGAAGTGCAGCGGAGCCGTATTAGGTGACTTGGTTGTTAGAGCAATCACAATTTGTATAATTATTGTAAATTATACTGGATCGAGAAAGGCTAGCAACTAATTCTTTGGGTCTTTTGCCGGGCGCAGCACGCCCTTGCTATGTGGTTTAAAGTCAATATTCTACGAATTTTCTTCAGATCTATGGGGAATTAAAGTTTAGCGTTGAATATGTAAAAAATAATTCACGCCTTCAGGCTCCCAGTGAATTTGGATTTGGTCTGGGGAGGCCCCAGCTCTGGCTGCTAAGGCGGTTAAAGTCTCCCGGCTGCGATGAATGAGCTGCCAGTGGCCCAGCAGTTCCATGTAATCGCGGCTCGGGTTGAAGTCTGAAAAGTTCCCCACCACCACCTCTCCGCCGGGCTTGGTCACGGCCATCATGGCCTTCAGCACATGGACAAAAAGCCGATCGCTCAGATAATCAAACAAACCGGCAGACCAAGTGAGATCATACCCGCGTGTGGGGACAAAACGCAGGACATTGCGGTGGTGAAAGCGCAACCTGGATTCCCAAGGTGTGCAGAGATTTTGAGCATAAGCGATGGCATGAGCGTCCATATCCACACAATCAATCTGCACGTCCGCGTCGGGAGTGTTCATGAAAAATTCCCGCACATCCCGCGCCGGGCCGCTTGCCACATTAAGGACAGAGAGGGGTTGCCCCCTAGGGTGATGCTCCAGGTGGCTGGCCATTAAGTCTTGGAAGTAGGCTTTGCGATTCCGCACAGCGACCGGGGCCGCTTGGCTATGAAAATAAAGATCCCATAAGCGCAGATTTGGATCTGTCTGTGTTCGCCGGGTATAGATATGGTCGATGATTTCAAAATCACCGCTGTAGCCATATTTGCGGGCGAGCGCCTCAGCCTGCATGGTACCAGGCAGGTGCAGTTGCGTCATTTCGCGCACGTAATCCGAGACTTCCTCCAGGCTCAGGCTGCCCCCACGCACAGCATCCCCCAAGTGACGGACGGCGCGATTGAGCACGCTGTATTCTGGCGGGCGCGGCCCTCCTTTGCTGAGGAAGTCATGTAGCAACTCGTCGAAAGCATTCAAGAGATGCGAATCACGCCGATAGAGCACCGGCGACTCAGCGGTGAGGATGGAGTAGGGAGGCGGCATCTCGTTTATTTTTAAAATATCGGGACCACTTGGTAATAAGTGGAAGTATTTTGTTAAAATAACCGAGATATAAGGCCGGGCAAAATGCGAATTGAGTTGTTGAGGAAACTTTGTTTCTGAAAATTCACCTCCATTCTAGTCATTCCGAAGAATGGGATTCTTCGGATTCAAAAAAGGTAGGTGGTGTGCAAATTTGCGTCGCTAGTGGGCGGAATGACTCAAAAAGGACCATGATAAGGGTGCTTTTTGGACAGTTGAGTGCAGTTTACCGCCTTCTTAATGGCAGAGTTTTACTGCCAAACTTTAGATTTACGCTTCATGTCTCCCGAGTTCCTTTTTCAGGCCGTTGTCTATCTTATCGCTGCTGTCATCGCCGTGCCCATAGCGAAGCGATTGGGGTTGGGATCTGTCTTGGGTTATCTATTGGCAGGCATCGTCATCGGCCCTTCGCTTTTGGGTTTGGTTGGTGAGGTGGAAGATGTGCAGCACTTTGCGGAATTCGGCGTCGTGATGATGCTCTTTGTCGTGGGGTTGGAACTCCGGCCGAGTTTGCTTTGGCGGTTGCGAGGGCCTATTTTAGGCACCGGCAGTGCGCAGGTCTTGGGCACTGCTGCTGCAGTCTCAGGAATCGCGCTGGCTTTGGGGCTGACCTGGCCTATCGCCGTTACGGTGGGGCTCATTTTGACGATGTCCTCCACCGCTATCGTCATCCAGTCTTTGGCGGAAAGGAAACTGCTGAATACCCGAGGAGGTCAGGCCTGCTTTTCCGTCCTGTTATTTCAGGACATTGCCGTCATCCCTATTTTGGCGGCTCTACCTTGGCTGGCGAAAGCAAATGGCGGGGCAGGGGAGGCGGAGCATGCGCATGGCCATGAATCTGCCCTGGCCCACCTGCCGCAGTGGGCACAGACCTTGTGTACGATCGGTGCCGTGGTGGCTGTGGTCGTGGTGGCGCATTACTTTCTGCGATACGTCTTCCGTTATGTGGCGGCATCTAAGCTGCGGGAGATGTTCACCATCGTCGCTTTGCTGGTGGTGGCAGGTGTAGCATGGCTCATGCAACTCGTGGGGCTCTCTGCCGCGTTGGGCACGTTTATCGCAGGGGTCGTTTTGGCAGAAAGCGAATATCGGCATCAATTGGAAGCGGATGTGGAACCCTTTAAAGGCCTGTTGTTGGGGTTATTCTTCATGGCGGTTGGGGCCGGGTTAAACTTGGGCTTGGTGGTGGCGCAGCCCGGCCTGATTGCCGTCCTCGTTTTCGGGCTTATCGCAGTGAAGTTTCTGGTGCTCCTGTCACTTGGTGGGCTTTTTCAGCTTGGCTGGGGCGCTTCGTTCATCTTTTCTTGCGCCCTGGCTCAGGGGGGCGAATTTTGTTTTGTTCTGCTCGGGACAGCAGGTGGTTTAGGGTTGGTCGGTCCCGAGTTAGCGGGGCCCTTAAATGCGGCTGTCGCCATCAGCATGGCTTTGACTCCTTTGATGCTGATCGCCAATGATCGGCTCATCCAACCTCGGTTTTCTAAACTGGCCTCGCCCCGCGAGCATGACGTGGTGGAAAGCCATGATCACCCAGTGATTTTGGCAGGCTTTGGTCGCTTCGGTCACATCATCGGCCGTCTCTTGCAGTCGAATGGTTTTGGCGTGACCGTTTTGGACAATGACCCGGATCAGGTCGAAATGCTGGGCCGTTTTGGTCTCAAGTCATTTTATGGAGATGCTTCCCGTGCAGATCTCCTCGCTGCGGCGGGGGCTGAAAAAGCGAAAATCTTCGTCTGCGCGGTGGATGATGAAGCGAAGTCTTTGGAGATCGTGGACCTCGTCCGCCATGAATTTCCTCACCTGCGCATCCTCGCCAGGGCTACCAGTCGCAATCATGCCTATGAGCTGATCAAACGCGGCATCATGGACTATCGGCGTGATTTGTTAGGCAGTTCTTTGGATCTGAGTGTGGATGTCTTACGCGCGCTGGGCTACCGCGCTCACCGGGCTGTGCGTGCGGTGGAACTTTTCCGCTGCTACGACGAAGAAAGCGTGCGCGAACTGGCCAAACACTATGGGGGAGACCAGGCCACTTACATCTCCATGGCCCGCCAACATTTAGAAAATTTGGAGTCGGTGTTTCGGCAGGATCTCAAACGTCAGCACTTGGATGCCGAAGATGCGTGGGACACCGCCGGGCCGCCTAAAGGAGCATAGCAGGGAGTTCCACGCCCTCATGCGTGAGGAGCCAGCGCTTGCGGTCTAGCCCTCCCGCATAACCCGTGAGACTGCCGTTTTGCCCGATCACGCGGTGACAGGGAATGATGATGGAGAGTGGGTTCTTCCCCACGGCTGCGCCTACGGCCCGCACCGCCGCTGGGGCTGCCAGGCGCTCCGCTAGCTGGCCGTAAGTCCAGGTTTTACCGGCGGGGATCTCTAACAGAGCTTGCCACACTTTTTGTTGGAATGGCGTGCCTGTGACCCAATCCAGGGGCAGGGAAAAGCGCAGATCTTTACCCATGAAGTAGCGCGCAAGAGCCATCAAGGTGGCATCAAAGCGCGCGCCTTCATCATCTCGCACCCAGGTGTCCGCATCGCGCGGCCAGTGGCGCTGGCCTTCGAGATAAAGGCCGCACAGTCCCACCTCTGTGGACACAAGGGTAATGCCTCCAATGGGGGAGGATGTGTGGGTGTAATAGCGAGTCGGTTTCATGGGGTAAGACTTTTCCAAAGGGCCGCAGCGGCATAGGCGCGCCAGGGACGCCAGTCGAGCGAGCGTTGTTCGGCCTGCTTGGTCGGGATCAAAACACCCTGGCCAATGGCTTTGCGTAATCCTAAATCCGCGGCTGGAAAAGCATCTGGAAAACGCAGGGCGCGCATGGCGATGTAGTGTGCCGTCCAGGGACCGATGCCGGGGAGCTCGACCAACTGCGCCACGGCGCTCTCGTGATCCAATCCTGGGGGAAATTGAAGCCCACCTTGAAGAGCAAAAGAGGCGAGGTGCTTCAGCGTTTCCGCCCGCGCACGCACCAGCCCGAGTTGGCACATCTCCTCCACGGTGAGTATATCCAAAGCGGCTGCCTGGATGGCGTGGCGGTGTAAATTTGGGAAAGGTGTCTCAATTTTACTTCCGATACGGGCGGCCAATCGGCCAGAGAGAGTGGTCGCTGCAACGACAGTGATTTGCTGCCCTAGCACAGCCCGCACCGCGAGCTCAAAGGTATCCCAGGCACCGCCCACCCGTAGGCCTGGGAAATCGGCAAAGACGGGAGCCAAAAGAGGATCGGCTTTCAGCACGCTCTCAATGGCATCGGGTCTGGCATCCAGGTCAAACATGCGCCGCACCCGGGCCTGCACGGCTCCCAAGTGTCGCATCAAAGAAGGAGAGACTTCAACGTTCAAGACCGCCGCCCCTTCAGTCGGCCACACACGCATCCACCCTGTGGCCTCTCCTAGTGTGACGGTGCGGCGGTATTCGGCACCACAGATTTCTTCCACCCCTGGCACCAGGCGGCTGCGGAAGTAATCCATCAATGCCGTCCAAGCCAGGGGGGCACGGTAGGCTAACCGAAGGCGAATGCCATCGCTGCCTGAGCTAACTTTCCTGCGGCAAGCACTGGGGACTAGCCCATAGCGCTGCTGAAACAGGGCATTGAAATTCCGCAGGCTACGAAAGCCCGCCGCTAGGGCGATCTCGCTCACGGGCTGGCTTGTTTCCTGGAGAAGTTGCTTAGCCAGGAGCAGGCGCTGAGTCTGGATCACCTGCACCGGCGTTACTCCGTATTCGGCTTCTAGGATGCGTCTCACTTGACGCGTGCTTAACCCGAGATCAGCGTCCAGATCTGCCAGCCACACCCCCTCGACAGCACGTTCTTGCAGCCTACTCAGGATCGCTTCCGCCAGCGAACTACCATGACAACCAGGGGCCAACTCTGGGCGGCAGCGCAGGCAGGGGCGAAAACCCGCCGCTTCTGCCGCACTCGCTGTGGGATAAAAGGCGCAGGACTTGGCCGCAGGTGTCCGCGCTGGGCAGACAGGGCGACAGTAAATACCCGTGGATTTCACCCCTGTAAAAAACACCCCATCAAAGCGCGCATCGCGTGCCTGGAGCGCCGTGTAGCAGGTGTCATCCGTGAGATTCATGCACCAATGATGGCGCAGAATCTCATTTCACGCTCGCCGTTTTCGGACATGGTAGTGATACGGGACTAACCATCAATGTTTCACGGAGCAGCCAGTGCCGACGCTCTGGAAGAAGTCTTCACCTTTGTCATCCACCAGGATGAATGCGGGGAAATCCTGCACTTCGATTTTCCAAATGGCCTCCATGCCGAGTTCTGGAAACTCGACGACTTCGACTTTCTTGATGTTTTCTTTCGCCAGGATGGCTGCGGGTCCACCAATGCTACCCAGGTAGAAACCGCCGTGTTTTTTGCAGGCATCCGTGACCTGCTGTCCACGGTTACCTTTGGCGATCATGATCATGCTGCCGCCGTGGCTTTGGAACAGGTCCACATAGCTGTCCATGCGGCCGGCGGTGGTGGGGCCGAAGCTCCCGCTGGGCATGCCCGCTGGGGTCTTAGCTGGGCCCGCATAATACACGGGATGGGCCTTGAAATAGTCTGGCAGTTCACCCCCAGCATCTAGGCGCTCTTTGAGCTTGGCATGGGCGATGTCGCGCGCGACAACAATGGGGCCATTGAGCAGCAGACGGGTGGTGACTGGATGCTTGCTCAATTCCGCGCGGATGGCTTCCATCGGTTGGTTGAGATCGATGCGGACCGCGTTGGTATCTTTGCGATGGCGCAGCTCTTCTGGGATGTATTGCAGCGGGTTCGTTTCCAGTTTTTCGATGAAGACGCCGTCTCGAGTGATCTTGCCTTTAGCCTGCCTGTCTGCGGAGCAGGAGACTCCGATGCCGATAGGCAGGGAGGCCCCATGGCGGGGCAGGCGGATGACGCGAACATCCAGCGCGAAGTATTTGCCGCCAAACTGGGCACCGATGCCGCAGGTGCGCGCAGCCTCCAGCATCTGAGCTTCCAGCTCCAGGTCGCGAAAAGCGCGGCCATGCTCATTGCCAGTGGTGGGCAGGTTATCGTAGTACTTCGTGGAGGCCAGTTTCACATGCTTCATCGTGGCCTCCGCCGAGGTGCCGCCGATGACAAAGCTGAGGTGGTAAGGGGGGCAGGCTGCGGTGCCCAGAGACAGCATCTTGTCCGTGAGGAACTTGACGATGCTCTTGGGATTCAGCACTGCGCGAGTTTCCTGGTAAAGGAAGGACTTGTTCGCTGAGCCTCCGCCTTTGGAGATGAAGAGGAATTTGTAGGCCTCACCTTCGGTTGCATACAGATCAAACTGGGCGGGCAAATTCGTACCCGTGTTCTTCTCATTGAACATGTCGAGCGCGGCATTTTGGGAGTAGCGCAGATTATTCTCTGTGTAGGCTTCATACACGCCTTTGGAGAGGGCAGCTTCATCACTGCTACCCGTCCACACCTGTTGGCCCTTTTTGCCCATGATGATGGCTGTGCCAGTGTCTTGACAAAAGGGGAGCAGACCTGCGGAGGATACATCCGCATTTTTCAAAAGTGTCAGAGCCACCATGCGGTCATTTTCACTGGCCTCAGGATCATCCAAGATCGCTGCTACCTGTTTCAAATGTTTAGGCCGCAGAAAGAAATTGATGTCATGAAATGCCTGATTGGCCAACAAAGTCAGCGCCTGTGGGTCCACACAGAGAACTTCCTTGCCGCCGAAATTTTGCACGCTGACGTGGTCTTGGGTGAGCAGGCGGTATTCGGTATCGTCCTGACCGAGTTCAAACAATTCCTGGTAGTGAAAAG
The DNA here is from genome assembly GCF_014203045.1 of Prosthecobacter dejongeii. Lineage (NCBI taxonomy): Bacteria > Pseudomonadati > Verrucomicrobiota > Verrucomicrobiia > Verrucomicrobiales > Verrucomicrobiaceae > Prosthecobacter > Prosthecobacter dejongeii. Next base: position 133,412 of record NZ_JACHIF010000011.1, on the reverse strand, counting down.
GGGGCGTTGGCATGTGGGTGGGATTCTACTTTGAAAAGCATACGCGCGTGGGCAATGGAGAAAGCGGGGAGCCTGTGCGATCTCCTGGGGCCATGCGACTGGGTGCGCAGAAGCTATCTCACTGCCTTGAGCACTTCCTGAAAAGGCGAGGTCACACCCATGGTGCTGAGGATGAATTCATCCGTGCGGAAGGGACTCGCTGGCAGGCCTTCTGCATTGATTAAATTCGCTCCCTCTGGCCAGGCTGCCCAGGCATAACGAACACCCACCGGGGCACTTACCTGAGGGCTAGAAACGACAATTTCCTGGCCCTCAATCTTCGCCTGTGCCCACACCCATTTTTGGTCTGCACCGACGATCTGAAAATGCTTCAATTCACCGCCATCGCGTGTCTTTAAACCTCCACCCGCATAGTCGAATTGAATGCGTACCTGGCTACCTTCGATGATGCTGTTTTTAAACAACGGGCCGCTGGGCACAGTGCTCGTTTTGCCATAGTCTTTGGCCAGGGCCCAAAGGGCGAGGCGTCGGCCTACCTCCTGTTTGTTTTTCGGGTGAATGTCTTTTTCTTCGCCAATGTCGTTAATCACTGCGAGGCCAGTCTTCGGTAGCGTGATGGCGGTCAGGTATTGAGCCTCCTGCAATTCAGCCCAGGTATCGGCTGCACCGGCATCTTTCGTGGTGGGCTGGCCGTTGCCAAAGCTGGCGAGTTGCACAATGTAAAAGCTGAATTCCTCATTCCAGCGCGTGCGCCAGTCATTGATCATGTTAGGCAGTAGCTCCTGATATTGGAAAGCGCGCTTTTGGTTAGACTCGCCCTGATACCAGATGGCCCCTTGCAGGGTGTAGGGGATCAGTGGAGCCACCATGGCATTAAAAAGCACGGCAGGGTAATGCGGCGTTTTGTTGGGATCATCCGTGGGGCGAGGTGCCGCAGGAATCTCCTTTTTTGGAGAAGCTGGCTGCTTCTCATTTTGGGCTTGAATAACTTTGACTTGTTCTTTCCAGGTGGCTTTGGCCGCTTCAAATTTTTTCGCTTCTGCGTCTGCATCATAAGACTGCCTGGTGCCTTCCCAATCACTCAAAAGTTGAGCTGCACAGGGACGCTCTTCCAGAGATTCCCGGCTGGTCCAGGCCTCCACTCGGGTGCCTCCCCAGGAGGTATTGATGAGGCCCACAGGCACCTTCAAAACCTGGTGAAGATGACGACCGAAAAAGTACGCTACGGCAGAAAATTGTCCGACATTGGCTGGGCTGGCCTCTTTCCAGGTCCCTTTAACATCTGCCGCAGGCTCCATGGCGGTGGCACGCTCGACACTGAACATGCGAATCTGCGGAAAATGGGCTGCCGCCATTTCCTGCTCTGGATTGGCTGACTGTGACACCATCCACTGCATGTTGGATTGGCCCGAGCAGAGCCACACCTCGCCTACCAAAATGTTTTTCAACGTCAGGGTATTCTTGCCTACCACGGTGAGTTCAGCCGGAGTGGCATTGGCGGGCAGGGCATCCAGCGTCACGCGCCATTTTCCTTCCAGATCAGCCTGCGTGACTTTGGTTTGCCCAGCGAAGGTCACGCTGACGTTTTCATCAGCAGCCGCTTTTCCCCAGATGGCCACAGGCTTGCCCTGTTGCAGCACGAGTCCATCGGTGAAAAACGCAGGCATCGTCACCTCGGCGAAGGCTGGGAGACTGGTCAGGATGAGTAGAGATGCAAGGAAACGCTTCATGGCAAGGATACGCACGGTGTAAACGCACGACGTAGCCTTTACGTAACAACGGACTTTCTCCAGATACAAGGGCTGAGGACAGGCATGCGCCTCAAGATACTCTTACTCCCAGGTTAGTGGCGTGCCCACAGGCAGCAGCCGCACCGCCCTGGCGATGTCCCAATTGGTCATGCGAAAGCCACCCACACTCTCTTGACGTGTCATGTAGCCAGGGATGCTGGTGCCATGCAAACCATAGGGTAAAGGTGTGGTTTCACTGCCTTTAGCAAGATTGATCCAAAGAGGACCCACAGGGTTATTGGGACCTGGAGGGAGAACCAACGGTGGAGTCATGGGCGCAGCGGGATCTCCTGAGCTAACAAGACGGGGACGTGCGATGGCGTCTAAAATTTTCCAAATTCCACGCCCACGCAGTCCTGGGCGGGCTACGGAGACCGGAAGATTGGCGATGAGTTTGCCACTGCGGCGGATTTCCAGCCGCGAATTGCTGATGATGGTGGCCGTGACGGGGGCCGCAGGATCCGCCGTAGGTTGCAGGGGCTCTGTGAGCGCATTTTCAATCTCAAAAGGCACCACATTGGGCACAAAGAACAGGGCACCCACTTGGATGGGGGATTTCAACCCCGAGTTGATGCGGCGCAGAAAAGATTCCGAACAGTGGTAGCGTTCAGCCACAAATTCCCAGACGCTGCGATAAGCAAGAAATGGAGGCGCGGTGAGATCTTCAAACGTCAGAGCAGGCTCAGGGGGCGGTGGTGCTTGACGAGATTTCCGGGTGTGGGCTGGCGGTGCAGGGGCCTGTGGGATGATCCAGCGCAGGTCCTCTTCTTTTAACTGGTATTCCGCATACGCTCCGCCCATTTCACGAAGCACGGCGGCTGGCTGGCCCATTTCTGAATTCAGTTCTGCTGGGTGTGCAGTTTCGTAGGATCTCAATGCGGCATCATACAACGGGCCATCTGTACCATCGATGGGCCCAGCGGAAAATGTTTGGCGATCCAGATACGCCTGCATGAGAACGATGCGCGCCACGCTGGAGGCTGGGGAGGGCAGGGGGCGCTTGATCAAGAGTTTTACCTCCGGTTCTTTTTCAGCAACAGGCTTAGGTGGGGATTTAGGCGCACGTGCCTTGGGTTTGGGTTCCGGGGCGGGAGGTGGTGCCATGGCTTGAATATCCGTAAGGCTAGGAATACGCAGTGTTTGGCCCACGACGATGACATCACGCTTCATCTGGTTGAAGGCCTTGATTTGGTCGATCGTGACCCCATTCTGCCGAGCGATGACATAAAGAGAGTCTCCCTTCGCCACCACGTATTCCTGAGTTTCCTGTGGGGGACCCTGAGGCAGTGGTTTCTTTTGGGTGGAAGGAGTGGAAGATTCCGCCGAAAATGTTTGAGGCGTGGAAACTGGCGGTAAGGCAACTCCCCAGACGGCTAGGTCTGAGGCCTCCGGTAGCCAGCGCCACTGCACCGCTTTTTCGAGGCCGGGCTCTACTCTGGGCAATGGCGGTTTGACATGAATTGCGGGGGGAAGCGATTCCGCAACTGCAATCCACCCGGTGAGTAAAAAACTCAGGGAGAAAGCAGCCAGCCAGTAGGCGCGGGAGGCACCGAACGGGAGGTATTTCGTAGCCATAATTGAGATCAAAGCCCTTATCGTGCGGAGCACAAGCACTGGTTTGGTCCTTCTGCGAAACCTCACGAGGGAACAAAAGAACGGGCCGCCTGAAATCACCAAGTGACACTCTGTCGAAATGATGAAGTAACTTGGAGAGGGCCCAGGATCTGTGCGGACGTCAAAAAGATCTCAGCGGCTCAAATATTTCGATTCTGGACTGCCGAATTTAAAATTCACAGGCCTTCTTTTCTGGGGACGGGGAGCAAAGAACATTCCAGGCCGATGATGGAAGATCTGAATGGTATTGCTATATGCACGTTTATTTCACCTAAGGAACTTGAGTCTTACTTCTATTTTCCCGTTCTTCATCCAAGGTCGGCGATTTGTCCAAAAGCTGCAAAAAGCGGAAAATAAAAAGAGGCGAAAGAAGTCGTGCGTAACGCAATTTTCAAGTTTAAATATTAAGAATAAATTTTGATTTAATGCTTTTTAGAAAATTAAAATTTTGTATCTGATCAAGTTAAAAGCATCTCAAATGCGCCTTTTATGAGCATCAATCCGATGTGATTCCCGATTTTAGCAAAAAAAATCAGGGCCTTGGTTCGGATTTGGGTGAAATTTAATTGTGGGTTAAAAAGAATTTAATAATAAGTAATTTGATTATCATTAATGATAAAAAATAAGATTACAGCTTAATTAAAATAAGATTTTGTGAAAATGAATTTAGCGGTCCTCTCGCATTTTTTTTGGTTTTTGGTTTTTTTACTAATTGAAAAATAAACATCTTATTTAAATTAAAGGTAGTGAATAGATTTTGTGCATGCAATCGATTCATTAAGGATGGGCAAAAGCGCATTCAGCTAAAGACAAATTGGCCCAAAATGAGAGTAAATCGGCAAATGATAAATAAACCCTTTTTTTGATAGAATAGGAATTACCTTTGTGTTTCACTCGCGCCTTAATTCCCGAAAATTCGGATTATTCCGACCCCCAACCAACCACCATGTCCAAATCGAGCCCCAGTCTCCAGTGGATGCGTCGTCATCTCAAGACGCCGTTGACCACCCTTATGCTCAGCACTTTCAGCCTGTGGAGTATGCAACTCCAGGGTGCGAATTTAAATTGGGTAGGGGGAACCGGTAATTGGGATACGTCTTCCCTACAATGGAGCGGAGCGGCTTGGAACAATGCCGCCCTAAACACAGCCGTGTTTGGAGGAGCTGCTGGTACACTCACGCTTCAAGAAGCCATTACCGCAGGAGGGCTGAATTTCACCTCCGGTGGTTATGTGCTGACAGGCAATACTTTGACTTTAGCGCCCGCAGCAGGAGTCAATTCTCCGTTCATTCAGGTTGGTAATCGTGGCACTTTTGGGGATCGGGCCACGATCGCTTCCCTGTTAGCTGGAAATAAGGGATTCACCAAATCGGGCAATGGGACTTTGGTATTAACGAATAATGGCAATGCCTTTACTGGGGATCTTTCCGTCGAGGCGGGCAATTTGGTGGTGACGAATCCGGCGCAGTTGGGATTGGGAACCACGGCCATTTCGGTGACGGGTATTGCTAACACCGGCAATCCTGGTTTCTCGGGTGGAAGTTTGATTCTTGCAGGGCCTGGAATTGGGGCTGGCCTGACTCTCAATCGCGAAATTTCTGTAGCTGGTCGTGGTCCTGGCGCTGCCAATGCCAGTGCTGCATTGATCAGCATCGGCAATAACACTCTCGCAGGTGGTCTCACCATCGCATCGGGCGCTACGGAGAGCCGAGTTCTTGCAACGCATGGCATCACGAATGTCACCGGCGGTGTGTATCTGGGTGCAGGCGCAGGCAACATTTTCTATGGCAATGGAAATTGGATTGTCAGTGGGCAAATCACGGGTTTGGACACAGCGGGGGATCGTTTTGTCAAATCTGGAAATATTCTGGCGACTACGCTTTGGTTACAAAACAATAGCAACAACTATGCCCAAACGTTAAGAATTGACAGCGGCACGGTTCGTGTTGGGGATAACGGTGCTTTGGGGATCAACCCCACCTCTCAATCCGTGGACATCAACAACGGCACTTTAGAGGTCCGCACAGATACTCCCGGCAGCTTCGTGGATCGCAACGTTTTCATCCGTGACAACACGACTGGCGGGCTTTTCGTGGGACGCGGGATGAATAGTTCTTCGCTACTCATCAATCAGATGGTCACCTTTGGAGACCTTCGTATGTTCAATACGAACAACACGTTTAACATTTCAGGCCGGAACGGATACGGTGTGTCTTTCACAGGACTCAACGGATTGATCGGCGGTGGCGGGAGTAACGGCACAACCATCAATAACAACTCAAACGGTCTATTGCTGTTGGATGCCAATATTTGGAATCAATCCGATGGCACAGCACGTACTTTATCAATCGGCGGCAATGGAGACACAACGGTCACTGGAAGTATTCTGGCACCCGTAGTTACGCTTCACAATGTGACGAAAAACGGCACGGGCACCTTGATCATCGGCGGCAATGCCAGCAGTTACAAAGGGGTGACCACCATCAATGGCGGCACGCTTTCTTTTGGCAATGTGGGTGCGATTGGCCAGACCAGCCAAATCAATATCGGCAATGCCACGACGACTCCTGGAGCTCTAACTTACACAGGTGGAACAGCTACTTTAGATCGTCCGATCCTTCTGAACACCACCACAGCGCCAATCTACATCAATTCGAATGGCAGTGGTGCCTTGACGCTGACTGGCACCATTCTCAATACCGTGAATGGCGCTCATACCCTAGTCTTAGGTGGCTCCGGCACTGCGGACAATACCGTCAATACTGTCATTCCGATCAACAGCACGCCAGCATCTGTGACGAGTCTGCAAAAAATCGGATCTGGCACTTGGGTTTTGAATCCTACCGCAAACAATACTTTTACAGGTTCGACGACCCTCTCGGGAGGAACTTTGAAACTTCAAGAAGCGTCTGGAAATTTTGATATTCTCCCAGATACCGCAGCCTTTGTTTTCAACGTGGATTCGTTCAACCAAGTCGCGGGTGGTGTTCTCGAATACAACGGGGCTGCAAGTGCTGGAAGCACTGAAACCGTGGGAGCATTGACTCTATCGGCAGGCGCAGGAACCATTCGTGTCAACGCTGGTGCTGGTGGCACTGCCGCACTGAACTTTGCCAGCCTTGCAGCACCTTCCGTGGGTACCGGGTTGAATGTGATTCCAGGCACCGGATCGGTGACGATTGCAGGTTTATCTACCACCGCTGCCAATACCCTTCCAGGCAATGGTCGTATTTACATCAATGGGGCTGATTTTGCGCGTTCCAACAATGGTCTTTTGGTTACGCCCGTGTACGGCATGGACGATGGTTTCGTCATTGCCGGCACTCAACTCGCCCCAGGTGCCCACAATTTGGTCTCTGCTGAGACCACAACAGGTGCCATTAGCCTCAGTTCCTTGAAAATTGGTGGTTCCCAAACGGTTAACCAGACGGGAATTCTGACCATCAATGTCGGTGCCAATACTTCGGGGGGCATTCTCCAGACAGGTGGTTCTGGAACGATTACAGGCACAGGCGTCACCACGGCTGGTTCAGGTGACTTGGTCGTTCGTGTGGATGGTTCCAGTGACATCCTGAACTTGGCTGCTCCTATGACAAACACCACCACGGGTGGACTGACCAAAAATGGTCTTGGGACTTTGGTTCTGAGTGCGGCCAACAATCAATCCGGCACCGTGACGGTGAATGAGGGAACTCTTCAAATGTCTGCTGGCGGTCTTCTTGGTGCTACCAATATCGGGCTGACTGTCCGTCAAGGCGCTACTTTTGACCTTAATGGTGTGAACATCGGCACGGCTGCTTCTACGACAAACTCCGTTAACGGATTCAACGGCGCTGGCGTTATTACCAACAATGGAGCCACGGCAGCAACCCTTCGAGTTGGCAACAACAATGCAAGTGGCTATTTCACGGGTGTTATCCAAGACGGCTCTGCGGCTTTGAGTTTTGTGAAGGCTGGCACGGGAACTCTTTCGCTTACCGCTGCTAACACTTTCAGCGGACCTCTACACATTCTCGGCGGGACTCTGGCTGTCACTTCTTTAGCAAATATCGGTGTGGCGAGCGGTATTGGCACCGGGGATGCTGGCAATGATGCCACCAACGCCGCAAGCCTTGTATTCAACGGAGGTATTCTTCAATACACTGGCGCTACGGGCACGATTTACCAGACCACTCAGACGCCTAGTGTCAGCACGAACCGTTTGTTTACGCTGGCTGGTAACGGCACTCTGGATTCTTCAGGAAGCTATGGTGCTCCCAACCTTTCTCGTGCAGCTAACAATGCGACGATGATCTTCAACAATACAGCTCCAGTGGCCTTTTCCGGCACGGGAACTCGCACTCTTACCCTTCAGGGCGACTCGACAGGAGATAACCAGATCAATCTCCGCCTTATAAACAACCCCAATGCCAATGAAGCCCTCAGCCTCACGAAGTCCGGCGGTGGTTTGTGGATTTTGGGAAACAATGCAAACAGTTATTCAGGCATTACGACCATCACAGGGGGCGCACTCCGTGCTCAAGATGGTTTGTCTTTGCCGACGGCTAGTAATTTACTGTTGAGCGGCGGTGTTTTTGAAAGCACAGGCACCTTCAATCGCACATTGGGAACTGGGGCAGGTCAATTCCGTTTTGTGGCGAATGGCAACGGCGGTTTCTCTGCTGGTGAACTGCCTTTGACAGTAAACTGGACGTCTCTGGCAAATCCAGTTTGGGGATCCACGGCAAACTTTTTGGGTGCTGGTGTGCTGCTCCTCAATTCAGCGACGTCTTTGGCTGATGTGACCATCAATGGAGATTTCAGCTTGGGCGTGGCCGGTGTTGCTGCGACTCCCACGATCACCACGACGAATGCCAACAGTGGCATCACCATCACTACAGGTAACACCAATGGATTGACGGTCGGCCAAGCTATCACGGGTACCAATATCCCTGCGGGCTCTTACATCACCGCGATCACGGGTCTGACGACATTCAACATCAGTCAAAACGCCACCGCCGCCGGAAGCGGAATTGCTGCGACCATTACTGCGGGTGGCTGGAAGGAAATCCAGGTCAATGACAACGGCACAACCAATCTCGATTACGCGACTTTAAATGGAGTGATCAGTGGCACTGCTGGTTTGGGTAAAATCGGTAGCGGCCCTCTGATTCTTGGAGATGCCAATACTTACTCTGGCAAAACGATCATTCGTCAGGAGAGCGTTTTTGCTACCTCGATTGGTTCAGCAGGAGCCACCTCTTCGAGCTTTGGTACGAATGTGAGTGGCGGTGTCATTGAGCTGGGTAATCCTGGCAACACGACTACGACCAACCTCATGTACGTTGGTCCGGGAGAAACCACGACGCGTGTGATCAACATTGTGGGTACCACGGGCACTCGCCGTATTGATTCCAGTGGCAGCGGGCCTCTCATCTTGATGAACCTTTTGAATAATACTGCTGGTTCGGTCAACACCACGGGTGGCAACAAGACTCTGGAATTGCAGGGCTCCAATACGGATGCTAACTCAGTTAATTCCATCCTTGCTGACAATGGCGGTTCTCTGAGGTTGCTCAAAGGCGGTGGTGGTGTTTGGATTCTGAACGCCAATAACACTTACACAGGGGGAACTCGCGTTGACGGTGGTCTCCTCGGTATCGCTAGCAATGCGGCTTTGGGCACAGCAGGACCTACAGGGCTTACCTCCCAGGCAGTGGCTAACTCAGCGACCGTGAACCTTGCTACGGGAACCACGGGCAGTCTCGTTATTGGTATGAACGTCAATGGTCCTGGAATTAGTTACGGCGATACGGTTGCGACGATTCCTAATTCTAGCTCCTTCACCCTTTCCTCGGCGCGCACCATCCCGGCCGGCGGTGAATTGGTATTCGGTGGCTTATTGATTTCCAACGCTGGGATTTTTTCCTCCAATACGGGCGGGTTGGCTCTGAGCCAGCCAATCATCCTGAACAACAACACGTCTTCTACGTTTGCTGGCACGGCTCCAATCACGATCAACGCCAACATTTACAAGGCAACGGGTGCTAATGATGTTCCCGGTTTGAGCAACAACTTGGAAAATGGATCACTCCTCACCATCAATGGCGACTTTGTTAACTTCGATCAGACGGCTGGCACTCGCACTGTCAACATTCGCGGTTACGGATCCACTGTCTGGAATGGTGTGATTCGTAACTCTGCAACTTCGGGCGTTCTCACGGCATGGAACATTGCCATTGCACCCGACGCTACATTCACCATGGCTGGTGCCACGCCCAATACTTATTCGGGCACGACAACTCTTTCGAACGGCATTTTGGCTCTCAATAAAGTGGGAGCACTCGGCACCGGGACCTTTGCTTTCAACGGCGGTACACTCACCACTGGAGTTTCTGGTGGTTTGGTAGGCGTGAACAAAATCACCAACGCCACTCAAATCAATGCTTCACCTCCACGTGTCGCAGGAACCAATTCGATTGATTTCGGTGGTGGTGTCGCACTTAACGGCAGCCGAAACCTGCAAAACGATCTCACGGGCCCAGCAGAGCTGATTATTTCTGGAGGCATTACCAACAGCGCTGCATCCACCTTCACACTTTATGGCACCGGCAACACGCTGATCAACAGTGCTTATAACGCAGGGACTGGGGCCAATGGTTTGCAGATGGCTGGCACTGGCACTCTTAATCTGACAGGCACAAACTTGGCTACGGGTGCGCTTACGGTAAGCCGTGGCAACACCATTCTCTCCACCGTAGCTGGGGGCTCCTGGAATGCAGGAACAGTCACTTTAAATGCTGGCGGCACTCTGACTCTAGACAATACGCTGGGAGACAATGCGGCTGGGCGCTTGGCTGATACTGGTGCGGTGACCTTCAACGGAGGTATCTTGAATCTCATCGGTGATGCCAACGGAACTTCTGAGACTCTCGGTGCATTGACCATCAATAACATCCAGTCTTGGATCACGATGTCAGGTTCTGGCCCGAACACGCTGACCTTTGCTTCAGTCAACTTTGCAAACAGTGGTTCTTCCTTAGATCTAACCGGAATTCCGAGCTTGGGATCAACCAATAAAGTGATCTTCACGGCAGCGCCAACCCTGATCCCCGCAACGACGGGCATCGCACCTCGTGTTTTCCTTGGCAGTGATTTCGCCACTTATGGAGCTAACGGGGTTGTGCCTTTCACGGCCTACAACAATGCCAATAATTTAAACACATCAGGCGCCACGGATACCCTGAATGTGACCGCAAGCATTAGCACGACGGCTAACCGCACACTGAATGCTCTCAAAATCAATGGCACGGGGCTTACTCTCGGCGGTGCTGCCCTCAACAGGCTGACGTTGACCTCTGGCGCCATCCTCAACACTGGTGGCAACAATACGCTGAATATTCCTGAAATTGCTTTCGCTGGGAATACTGGTTTCATTCAAGTGAATGCAGGCACGACTCTCGAAGTGAATAGCTCTCTGACTGGCACTGGCAACTGGGCCAAGGCACTGGATGGCACTCTTCAGCTCAATACCCCTAGTTTTATTTCAGGAACTCAGAACATCCTCAACGGCACGTTGAAGCTGAATGCAGGGCTGAATACCCTTTTCCCGAACCAGCTCCTGCAGATGAATATCGGCGCGATCTTGGACCTGAATGGCAACAGCCAATACATTGCCCAACTCAGTGGCCCTGGTGGGCTTCCTGGCACTGGCGGCACCATTCTTAACGGCGGTGCTAATGCCTCATTCCTCACCAACATGGCAGGTGGAAGCACGGGTTTCTCTGGCCAAATCATGGGCAACATCAACTTTGCTCGCGTGGGTGGCAACACACTCACTCTGGAAATGGCACAAACTTACACGGGGCCAACGATGCTCATGGGCGGCACCACCACCCTGCGTGATGACGCAACCTTACTGAATACCTCGGCCATTGACATCAACCACGCGACTCTGTTCCTGGCAAACAATGACAATATTCAGACCTCTATCAATAATCGTCTGTCTGATACAGCTCCGATCACTCTTCGCAGCGGCACATTGACTTTCACAGGTCGCCTCAGCACCGCAGCTACAGAGACCGTCGGTGCCATTACGCTTGCTCAAGGTGCTAACTCGATTGCTTCCAATACAGGCGGTGGCACGATTACTTCGGCTGATTTGACGATCGCTAGCCTGACAAGAAATATTGGCACAACCCTGAACTTCACCGGCACCCAGCTCGGGCAGCAGGGCAACAATGCGCGTATTGTTTTCGCTTCGCCTCAGACCGCCATTGGAAGTGGGATCTTAGGTGCCTGGGCGATTGCCAACAGCACAGATTATGCGGCTTACAGCACAGCACGCGGTGTGGGTATTGTCGGTCAAGGTGGTTTTACTGGATATGATGCGACCTTTGGTATCGGCAATTTGACCGAGATTCCGGCCACGTACCTCGTCAACACAACCCTTACAGGAAATACCACCACAGGTGTTTTGAAACTCGCTGGTAATGCCGCGAACAATATCTTGTTTAGCAGTGGCTCCGATGTGCTGAACCTTCAGTATGGTGGCCTTCTTCGTAGCAATAACCAATTCGAGACGAGTATCGGCACCTTGGCTAATCGCGGTATTCTGACCGCAGGTGGCACTGAAACCAGTGGTCTTCGTGAGTTGGTGATCTTTAACAACAGCTCTGGTAATCCAGCTTATGGCAGCGGCACCATTCCTGCGCTGAGCAACATCGTTACTGGCATTACGACGCTCGGTCTTCGCCCGGGTATGGCTGTCAGCAACGCCAACTTCCCTGCGGGAACGACGATTCTCTCCATTGACTCGCTCAACCAAGTGACCGTGAGCCAAACGAGCACGAATGCTACCCAGCAGACTGGCCAGACACTCACAACTGTAGGTGTCATCCCTTCTGGGGCGACCACCATCAATTCTCAGGTCGTGACGATGTCCTCGACGGTTGGTCTGGCTTCAGGCATGACCTTCACTGGAACAAACATTCCTGCCGGCACTTTCATTCTTTCGGTGGATAGCCCAACTCAAGTGACTCTAAGCCGACCAGCGACAGCGACCGCTACGGCGCTTACCTTCACCGCTGGCACGAGCAACCTGATCGTGAACTCCGTTATCGCAGACAACGGAGCCGGTAACTCGGTTAGCTTAGTCAAGTCGGGTGGCGGTGTGCTTAACCTGACTGCCAACAATACCTACACTGGCGGCACTTTTGTCAGCCAGGGAACAGTCAATCTTAATGGCAATGGCACGGTGATTCCCGCAGGTGGCATCACGCTGACTGGAGCTACCCTGACCATGAACACCAATGCGGGGCAGATTGCATCCAGCAACGCAGTCACCCTGAATGGAGGTTCAGCTTTGACTCTCGTCGGCAATAACACGCTCGACAGCCTCAACTTCAATAACAACGGAGGCACCACCAACCCAACGGTGACCACAAACGGCATTTTGACTCTATCGAATGCTACGCCGATCACGGTTGCCTCAAACAATCCTTCCACGGTGGCTACCATCGCTGGCTTCCTGGACCTTGGGACGGGAACCAAGACGATCAATACTCCTGGCATCCAAGTTTTTGGAAATACGATCACACGCATTTCTCCCACCTTGAACATTTCTGCGGCCATTTTGAGCCCGGGCGCAACCATTAACAAAACGGGTGCTGGTGTTCTTCAGGTTTCCGGCCAGAGCACCTTCACAGGAGGTCTCAATTTGGCTGCTGGTGGAATTTTGATCAGCGGCAACAGCTCACCTACTTATGGTGGCACGGGAATCACCAGTGGTCCTCTCGGTAGTGGTACTCTCAGTGCAGCTGCTGGCACCACCCTCCTGGTGGATGGCAGCCGCACCATCGGTAACGATGTCACATTTGCAGGAACCCCCTTGTTTGATAGCACTGCAAACACCGCGTGGACGCTGACACTCAACGGTGACATCAGTGGTTTGGCCAACGGCGCTTCCACCGTTCAAATCAATAACCCACTTCTGACAGTGGCTCTGCTGGGGAATATCCCGAACATCGGTTCGATCACATCCTTCAATAAGACGGGGCTTGGAACCTTGATCTTCAATGCAACGGGTTATAATGGCGACTTCAATGCCGCTGCACTCGGTAACCAGAATGCTGTGTCACTCCTGCATGACGGTAATCCTCCAAACGTTGGCAATTCCACCATTGAGTCCATTGCTCTAGGCAATGTAATCTTTAACCCTGGTATTGTGGGTACGATCAACATTGGCCGTGCCGGTGCTAATGGACCATTTGTGAATGCGGCGAACAAAATTCTGGTGCCTGCCAGCGTTAGCAACATCGGCAATGGCCTGATTGTGAACAACAACAACGGCTATGGATTGCGCGTCACAGGGGCAGCGACTTTGAGTGGTGTTCCGGCCTTCACCGTGGCCAATGCGACGGCTTCCAACGTCACTCAGGGACTCTATCTGGATGGTGCTCTTAGCGGGACTGGTTTTGTCAAGACGGGTGCTGGCACATTGGTTCTGGGCAATGCTGGTAACAACTTCACCGGCAACGTCAATATCAACCAGGGCGTTGTTTCTGTGGATAGCGATAGCCAACTTGGCAATGCCGCAAATCTCGTTCTCTTGAATCCACAAACTGGCACAGCAACCCTGCGTGCGACGGATGACATCAGCACCTCCCGCGTTATTCAACTCTCCAATACGACCAACTTGCGTGCCATTGAAGTTGTAACGGGTAAAACTTTGACCCTGAACAGCGCCTTTGACCTCAATGCTGGGGCAGGTGCCTCCGCAGGTCTCATCAAGGCAGATCGCGGCACTCTTCTTTTGACGGCTGCGAACACGGGTTGGAGTGGTCCTCTGACAATCTCAGGTGGTGCTGTTAGAACGGGGCTTGCCTCCTCACTTGGCTCAGGCCCTATCACCATCAATTCGGTGGGCGCTGCATTACAGCTTCAGGGTGGTATCACGGTGGCGAATGCAATCACTGTGGATGTCACGGGTAATAACCAAACACTCACGGGTATCAACACTGGTGGTGCGATCCAGAGCTTGAGTGGGACGAACATCGTCTCTAGCCCGATCACGGTGAACGCCACAACCGTCACTGATAACACCTCTCGTAACTTTGGCTTTGGAGCAGATGCTGGGGCAACGCTGACTCTTAGCGGCAACATCACCTTCAACCATACTTCGGGTGGCACGAACCGTAACGTCATTGCTTACATCGGGGGTGCAGGGAATGTGAATTTGGGTGGCACTTTGGACAACGCCAATGCGACACCTGGTAACTCCTTTGTATTCAAATATGGTGCTGGCGATCTGACTCTGACCAATGCCAACGCCATGCCCGACAGCGAAGTGCGCGTGTATCGTGGCAATCTTATCCTGAATGGAAATGGTGTGTTGGGCACAAGCGGCTTCCAGACTCAAGTTTACCAAAATGGTACTCTCGTTCTAGACAACAGTGCGACGAACACTGCCAATCGTTTTGGCAGTAACCGAGTGGTGCAGCTTCTCGGCGGCACGCTCCGGGCTGTGCCGAATGCAGCAGGCTCTAGCCACGTCTCCACAGGTGCTCTTCAGATCAGTTCAGGTGCCAGCACGATCAATATGGTGACAGGTGGTAGCCAGACGATCACCTTCGGTTCTTTGACGCAGAATGGTGGTTCGACGTTGAACCTCATTGGTAACTTTGGCACGGCAACGAACCGTTTGACGTTCACGACCGCTCCTACGCTCTCTCCGGCAAACACTGGGATTCTGGCTCGTGTGCTGACGAACAACAATGAGTTCGCCACCTACGGGGCTAACGGCGTGGCTACCTTCACAGGCTATGCTGCTACGACGAATATCTTGAGCGCGACAGCTACACAAACTTTCAGAGCTACTCCTGCAACCGCTAATTCTCTGACAGGCAACCAAACCTTGAATGCGCTGAACCTGAACACAGGTGCAGGCAGCCTGAACGTCGGTGGTTTGGCGGGTTTAAATCCGACCACGCTGACTGTCACCAGTGGTGGTATCTTGGTGAATGGAACGGGTAGCAATGCGATCCTGTCAGTTCCAGTCTTGGCTTTTGCTGGCACGGAAGCCATCATGCACGTGGCTTCAGGCATCAGCTTGGACATCACGAGTGGTATCAGCGGAACGGGTGGGTTAACGAAGTCACTGAACGGTATCCTGAATTTCAATCAGCAGCAGTATTACTCCGGAACGACCACGGTCAATGCAGGCACGCTGAACTTGAACCCCAACACGACCAACACTCTTTTGTTCAATAACGCATTGACAGTGAACTCGGGGGCTACCGTGGATCTCAAAAATGGGGTCCAATACATTGGTAACCTTGCGAGCTCTGGCGGTGGTGGAAATTCAGACTTGAGCGGCGGCACCGTTACCAACAGCGGTGCGGAAGCCACGCTGGTGACCAATAGCAACTCCAGCTTCAATGGTCAGATCACCGGTAGCATTTATTTCAATAAAACCGGCACCAATACTCTCAACCTCCAAGAGGCGAACACCTATACAGGTGCAACATTGGTCAATGGTGGCACTCTAAGCGTAGCTGATAAGGGCACGCTGGCGAATACCTCGGCCATCACTGTCAGCCGTGGGAGCTTGACACTTACAAATGGTAACCTCTACAGCCTGACGAACCGCATCAATGATGCAGCGCCTATCACCTTGATGGCTGGTAACATCACGATCAACGGCCGTGGTCAGAGTGATGTTTCTGAAGTGTTCGGTAACTTGACCGTTGTGGATGGTCATAACAGCATCTTCACCAACCAAGGCGGCACTGGTATCAATACCACTCGACTGGATTTCGGCACCTTCACTCGTGCTGCCAATTCTTCCTCCACCATTCGCTTTAACGCTTTGGGGTCTCTCGGTGTTATTGGCTCTGCAAACCGTATTTACTTCAGTGGTGGCGTGCCATTGACCAACAATATCATCGGGCCATGGGCGATCGTGGACCGCGAATTTGCTACTTATGACCCAACTTACGGTGTGAGTGCATTGGGTCAGGCAGGTATGGCAAACTACGACGGCAGCGGATTAAACACCAATCCTCTCCCAACAGACAACGTGCGCTTCACCGCTACCGGAACCACCGTGCTGGCAGCGAACACCACTTTGGGGACCTTGAATTTCGCTTCCCAGAATGCGGCGACCACTTTGGACTTGAATGGCAAGACTCTGACCATTCAGGGTGGTGGCTTGCTGCTGGCGCAACAGTCTGACAACGTCAACTTTGCGATCAACAATGGCAATCTGACCAGTGGTTTGCTGAACGTGGGTGGTGATTTTTACATCACACACGCCAACTTTACCGGAACGAATCGCACTGTTTCTATCGGGGCTGCCATCACCGACAACGGAACGGGTCCTGTCCGTGTCGTTAAAACTTCTGGTGATACAGGAACGAGTGTGATGACCTTCAACGGCATCAACACCTACACCGGTGGCACAGTGCTCAATCAAGGTACCTTGGTTCTCGGGGCGACTGGCCGTCTTGGCACTGGTGGTATCACCGTCAATCAGGCCACCTTTACTCAGACGGCAGGAGGCATCATTCCAAGCCAGGTCCTGACTATGAACGGTGGTGCCGTGGCTACTCTTGCTGGGGCTAACACTCTGACCAACATCAACTTCGTCAGCAATGGTGGCAGTGGCCCAACGCTGAATCCGACAGGGACCCTGACCCTGACTGGTGGAATTTCCTCCACCCCGACCGCAGCTGGTGTCATCTCTACGATTAGCAACGGCATCATTGACCTGAATGCGTCTGGAAGTTTCCCTGTCAACGTGGCGGCGACTTTGGTGAATGGCAAAGATGTGGCTCCTTGGCAGTCTGGCCTGACCATCAACTCCGTAATTCAGAATGGGGGCATCGTGAAATCGGGTGCTGGTGTCTTGCAACTGGGCGGCCAGAGCACTTTCGCTGGCGGCATCAATGTCATCGGTGGTGGACTCATCATTGGTGCTAGTAGTACTCCGAGTGGTATCGGTGATACTGTCATTACCGGGCCTTTAGGTACCGGTAATGTGACGATGGCTGCTAATACCTCCTTGCTCTCTAGCACAGCGGTGACCGTGTCCAACAACTTCACCTTCCTGGGTGACACGGTCTTCAATGGCCTGAATAACATCACTCTCAACGGTGTCACCACGCTGCCTTCCACTTGGAATGCCACAGTGACGGCGCCGCAGACCACGGTGACCATCGCTGATGCTTCACCATCGCTGGCTGGCGATTTCATCAACAAGTCTGGTTTAGGGATCCTCGTCGTGGGTAACTATGCTGGTACCATTCAGGCTGTAGGCGGATTGGTCTTTACGGGAGACGGAAATGGCCTGGGGACATTTGAGTCTCTGGCTCTGGGGGGAAATCTCGCATTGACGGGCGATACCGCCATCACGGTCAACCGCTCTGGATCAGCCCCGAACGCGCGCAACAAAATGCTGCAGCGTAGCAGCCTGACCATTCCTGGAAACATCATCAGTGTTTCTAACCAGAATGGTTATGGCTTGGAGTTCACTGGTGCCACGAACATGACGGGCCCTGCCCACTTTGCCGTCGGCATCGCCACCTCTTCCAACGTTGTTCAGGGACTTAATCTCACAGGGGCAGTTGATGATGGGGCTGGCACTTTTGGCCTGATTAAATCTGGTCCAGGAACTCTTGCCCTCAACGGGGTGAACACTTTTGGTGGTGCTGGCCAGACGATCGACATCCTTAACGGTGTTCTTTCCGTCAATTCCGATCAGGCTTTGGGGAATGCATCGAACACTGTGACATTGAATGTGGATGGTTCCGCAGGTGTTGGCTTCCGCGCTACTGGTACCTTCACGACTGCTCGCACTTTCAATCTTGCTCAGGCTAATAATAGCTTTGAGGTGACAGTGGGCAGTGTGATGACGCTGACGACTCCGTTCAATTTGTCTGCCCTTAACAATGTCCTTCACAAGGCTGACAATGGCGTGATGGAGATCGCTGCAGACAACACGGGCTGGACCGGCACTCTGAATATCAATGCAGGTGCAGTTCGCCTCAGTCATAACAACGCGGCGGGCTCTGGTGCGATTTTGGTTTCACCGAACTCTGGTGCAGTAGGTGCGGCACTCCAGTTGGCAAATAATGTCACCATTTCCAACCCTCTCACCACACAGGGTGTGACCAATCAGTTGTTAGGTGGTTTGAACTTCGGTGGTCAGTTGCAGAGCGTTTCTGGTGTCAATACTTACGCGGGTGCCATCTCCATGCCTTGGGATACGGCGATTGGTGCGGATGCGGGTAGCACACTGAATATCACTGGCGGTGTGACAAACACTCTGGCGAACCATCAACTCTGGTTCACGGGTGCAGGCAACATCAACATTAACGGCACTGCGCTGGCTGCTGGCAGCGGAGCGACCGGTTTCTTTGCCGTCCAAAAGTATGGCAATGGAACATTGACGATTGGCAACGCCAACAATGTCCTGATCTCTGATGCCACGGGCTTCCGTGTCAATGCGGGTACCGTTTTGTTCAATGGAAACGGCACTTGGGGAGGCAGCTTCTCGAGCACCAGCACCAACTTCCTGGTGCTCCCACGTGCTACTTTGACGCTGGACAATACGGCTACCAACTTGAACAACCGTCTCGGCTCCAGCCGCTTGATCAACCTTACTGGTGGTAACCTCAACCTCATCGGCAATGCTGCCGCGACCACGACAGAAACCTTCGGCTCTCCAACCTTTGGCCGTGGTTACTCGGTGATCACCGTGACGGCTGGTGCAGGTGGTGGTTCAAACTTGGTATTCTCTGGCCAGGCTAATAACCCAGCGACTGCACAGAACTCTGGGACAGCTCCTTCGGGCGCTTCCGTCCTCTTCCGTGGCACCAGCCTAGGCGCAGCCGCAGCTAACGGAGTCGCCACGATTGCTTCCACGGGAGGCACCGGCTTTACCTTTGCAGGCCAGGGCGGTGCTGCCGGAACTTCGACCAAAGGAATTCTTCCTTGGGCTCTGATTGATGCCACAGCGAACGGTAATGGTACTTCTTTCGCCACGGCAAGCACGGCTACTTCCATCTTACGTCCGCTGGCAGCGAATGAGTATAGCGCCAATAACACCGTCGCTGCGAACAACAACGTTCTCTTGACCAGTGGCTCAACGGCAGTGACAACCGGGGTGACACCCAACTCGGTGACAATCGAAGGAAATGCCGGACTCAGCTTGAGCAATGGCGTATTGTTCAATTTGAGCAGCGGTGGTATCCTCGTCCGGAGTGGGAGCACATCCGTCATCACGGGTGGTGTCATCAACCAGACCAGTGGATTTTCTCCTCTGAATATTTGGACCTTGGGAGACCTGACGATCAACTCAACGATCAATGGCGGTAACGGTCAGGCGAATGGTAGCATCGGCTTTGTGAAGGCGGGGGCAGGCATGCTGACTCTGGCACCTGCGACTGCTTCTGTGGCTGGACTTGCTGGATTGGGGATCAATACCATAAGTGGCCAGTTGGTCATCAATGGTGGTACCCTACGTCTGGGTTCCAACACCAAGAACGCCATCCAGACCAATAACTTTGTGGCTCTGAACAACGGCACCTTGGATTTGAATGGTAACTCTCAGCAGATTCTCTCTCTCTTCGGAGACTCAGTGGTGGCCAACGGCGGCGGTATTGTCACAAGCAGCTCGGGAACTGGTAGCTTGTTCGTTAACCAAGACAACGCAGGCCGCAGCTTTGCAGGCTCGATCCAGGGTAATGTTAACTTTGCTCGTTCTGGCCAGAACACTCTGACACTTTACAGCAATCAGACTTATATTGGCAGCACCCTGATCAATGGTGGCACGACGACGTTGCGCGATGAAGCTGCCTTCAGTGGGACTTCGTCGTTGGAGTTGAACTATGCGACCCTGTTGCTTGATAGTGGCACGAGCACGATCAACCTAGCAAATCGCTTGAACGATTCTGCGACCATTACCATTCGTGGTGGCACGCTGACCATTCAGGGCCGCGCCCAGACTGCTTCTTCGGAAGTTCTTGGAGCCGTTACTGTGGCTGAAGGCTTTAACGTGATCAACCCATTGATCGGCGGCACAGGCATCAACTCAGTCGATGTCAGCTTGGCCAGTCTGTCTCGCCCCGCAGGATCCTCGGCGACTTTGATTGTTCAGGGGACAAACTTGGGCACCATTGGCAGCAACTCTCGCGTAACGGTGGGCACTCTGAATGGCGTGGCTACAACGTCGGTGGCCTACTCTGCAAATGGTAGCGGCCTCACAAATAACATTGTGGGTGGCTGGGCCATCAGCAGTGCGAATGAGTTCTTGACCTACATTCCAGGGCTTGGGCTTGCCTCACTCAACCAGGCAGGTGCTGCGCAGTACGACTTTAATAATTCCTTCATCGGTGCAGACAGCAATGACAACGTCCGTTTCAATGCGACCGCTACGGTTCCAAATGGTGGATCTACGATTTACTCGTTGAGCTTGTCTGGTTCCAACATTGCCCTGAATTTTGCAACGCCTACGGATACACTGAACATTGTCAGTGGCGGTCTTATCGGGCCTAACGCGAATCAGAACTTTGGAGCAACTCTGGATTCTGGACGCATCACTGCGGGTGGGTTGACGCCATCTGCAAACTCGGACTTGTATATCTACAACCGTGCGAACACCCTCACCATCAATTCACGGTTGGTGGATAACACCAATGGCATCGGTTCCTCTGTGCGTGTCGTGCTGACTCCTTCGGGTGGAGCGATCAATTTGGTCAATCCTAATGCTAGCTACACGGGAGGCACGGTGGTGCATGGAAGCACACTGAACCTGAATCATGCAACCGGTGGAGTTGTTGTGCCTCAGGCGACGGTTGCAGCCAATGGTCTAGTGCTGAATGGCGCGACGGTGAACATGAATAATTCTGCCGGCCAGATCGCCACAGGAAACATTGTTACCCTCAATGGAAGCAGCACGTTGAATTACTTTGGCAACAACACCCAGCAGGGTTTTGTCTTCAATAACACGGGTGGAACTGGAAACCCAACGGTGCAGTCCTTTTCGACAACTTCATCTACCGGAGCAGGTTCCGTGGGAGTGCTGACCATCGGTTCTGCCGGTGTGGTCGCTACTTCCTCCAATGTGGGAACCACAAACATTCTGGCGGGCCGGATCGACTTCGGCACCTCCGTCAATACGATTAACGTGGCTCCGATCAGCGCCAATGGAGTGACCGATGTATCGCCGCTTCAGGCCGCTCTTATCGTTCAGGGCATCGTCGGTTCCTCCGGCGGTATCAACAAGACGGGTAACGGGGTCCTGCAACTGGGTGCGCAGCAAATCTTCACTGGGAAGCTGACTGTGGTGTCTGGCGGCTTGAGAAACGGCACGACAAACACGGGTTCTCGCTTTGCTCGTCTGGCTCTGAATGCAGGCACCCGCTATGATTTGTCTGGTGCAAGCACAGCTTGGGGATCCTTGGAAGGTAGCGGCGAGATCTTTAGCTACACTGGCACGCCGACTTTGACGGTGGGTTTTGACAACACAGATTCAACCTTTTCCGGTCAGTTCAGCCGCTTCAATGCCGCTGCTCCAAACGCGGTTAACATCAATAAAGTGGGCACCGGGGTGCTGACCTTTGATTCTGTTCAGAACGCGACCACTGGGTCCTCGGGTAGCATCACCGTGAGTGGTGGTGGCATCACCTACAGCGGTGCCGGCAAAGCCTTTGTTTCTGTCCCAACGGCGACGGCTCCGACATCAGCGGTTTCCTTCATCGTCAATACTAACGGTAAGCTGACTCTCGATAACACGCTCTCAAATGTGAACAATCGCTTGAGTCTGAATGGCACGGCGGGCCAGGTCACGATGCAGGGTGGAGCCTTTGAAATCATCGGTAACGGCACCACCACCACCACCGAGGCGATCAATAACCTCACCTTCCAGAACGGTATGGGCGTGGTGAATTTGACCCCAGATGTGGCCCAGCCTCTGAACGTGACGGTCGTGACTCTTGGAAACCCCAACACTAGCGGAACTGGACTCATTCGTGGGATTAGCACCGTAGCTGGCAATGGTGCTTCTACTTTGACTCTGACCAACGCTGCATTCCAAGGCGGTCAAGGCGGCGGAGCTAACAACTCTACGAACATGTCCATCCGTCCAGACATCCTGGTGGATTCTTCTGCGACTGGGCTTGGCACTGGCTTCCTGGTGCGTGACTCGGTAAACACCAACCGTGTGCGTGCTTTGACGACCGCTGAGTTGAATACCACCCCAACCACCTGGGTTACGGCTCAGAACGCGGGTATCCTCAACAGCGATGCAGTCATCCGCGCCAATACGAACGCGAATAGCCTCACCCTCAGCGGTGTTGCGAATCTCCTGTCCGGCTTGGATGCGACCGCTTTCGGTTCTTACGGGCCAGGCGGCACGCTGCTCACGCAGTCTCTGAACGTCGCAGGTCTTCTGGCGCTGAATGACAGCACAGTAACAACTTCTATCGGCTCTTTGGCAGGTAACGGTGGCACGACGATCAAACTCCACACGGTGGGTAATGCCGTGTTCAATGCGAATAGCTTTGTCGGCATCGGCAGCACAGGTGGTCTGGATAAGGCTGATGGTGGTACGCTGAACCTGAACCGAGCCACTTACTTCACCGGTGGCTTGGTCGTCAGTGGCGGCACCGTGAATCTGAATGGCGGAGACAGATCCATCGTGGTCTCCCCTACTCAGGGAGCTGCGACCGTGAATGCTCTTCAGGTCAATTCTGGCACGCTTGAATTGAACGGCAGCAGCCAGGTCTTTGGCACGATCAGTAACAACAATGCCTTCCCAACCTCGAATGCTGTGATCAACAACAGTGGGGCTGCCTCCAGCCTCACCAGCACGGGCGGTGGCACTTTCAGTGGCCAGATCAATGGTAACATTGCTTTCACTCGTGCGGGTAACTCCACCACCTTGCTTACCAACGAAAGTGCCTACACCGGCGCTACAACCATCCGCGGGGGCACTCTCCAACTTCGTGACTCCGGTGCTTTGACAGGGACCTCTGCTCTGAACGTCAACTACGGCGCATTGCTCTGGGATAACTATGGCCTCAATGTGGCAGGAAACCTGAATCCGACTCGTTTTGCAGCGACAGTGCCAGTGACCCTTCAAGGTGGTTCTTTCAGCATCAATGGTGCGGGTTCCACGGATACGACGGTTTCTCTGAACTCCGTCACGATCGCAGGCGGTCAGAACACGATTGCGACATTGCCCTACATCAGCTCTGGCAGCACCGTGAAGCTGACCATCGGCAATCTGGTCCGCAATCCAACCAACCGCAGCGGCGTGAACTTCAATGGATTCACTACCAATAACAGCAGTGGCTCTAACACACTGGGCGGGCAGGGGCTGACCACTAATGGCAATATCATGATTAACCAATTGAACGGTGCTGCATTCAGCTCTGCTAACTTGGTGAATAACCTGATCGGTGGTTGGGCCGTGGCTGATGGCAGCGCGTTTGCTACTTATTCCGATACCTTCGGCGTAGTTGCCATGGGGAACAGCTATGGTGGCTTTGTTGCTCCAGCTTTCACTGGATCGGACGTCAGTGTTACGACCGTAGCTACAGGCAACTACAGCGATGGTGCTACAGCCCGAACATTGACCACGGGTGCAAGAGTGGCGAACTCCTGGCGCATCGGCGGTCAAACAGCCACCACGAACTTCACCTTCAACTCGGGCGCTACCTTGTCTCTGAATGTGGGTCTGATCACCAACGCGAACGTAGGCATTACGCTGACTGCGACGGATGCGACTAATACCATCACGGGTACAGGAGCAGATCTGTATTTCTACATCAACCAGAGCACGACGGCAATCCAGCCTGCGATTGTGGGTAGCTCGGCGCTGATCTCGAATGGTCCCGGCGTATTGAGCCTGCGTCCTCAGTTTGCATCCAATACCTACACAGGTGGCACCTTCATCAATGGTGGCTCGACGACCTTGTTGGCGAACCCTAGCTTCATCGCGATCCCTGGCGACCTGGCGATCACGAATGCGGGCGTCACCCTAGGCAACGCGACTGTGGGCCAGATCGCTCCTACAAGCAATGTCACGCTGAATGGTGGGGGCTCCTTGAACCTCTTTGCCTACACCGCGACGACTAGCCAGACCTTGTCTAGCCTGACCTTCAATAATGAGGGTGGGACCGCCAACCCTGGTTTGAACTTCGGTGCACCGACAGCTCTGAGCACGATCGTGCTCTCCTCCGCAACACCGCTCACCTCGATCAACAATAGCCTTGCAACGACGCCAACGATTGCTGCCGCTACAAGTGCCGCAGCTAACAGCGCCCTGACCTTCAGCCATCCAAATCCAGTCATCACCGTGAATGCGGGCCTGGCTGAGACGGGCCTGAATATCACGGCCCCGATCAATGGTACGGGCGGTTTCCTGACGCTGACCAAAACTGGAGCCGGTGCCTTGGCTCTCAGCGGTGCAAATACCTTCACCACTGGCTTCAACCTCAATCAAGGCAGTCTGATCTTTGGTAACAGCACTACTGGTACCCTTCCAGCAGTGACCAATGGTCCAGTGGGAACGGGCACCCTGACGATCGAAGGTGGCACGGCTCTCTTGAGCGATGGCACTGCACGCACAATTGGTAACATGACCACTGTGAATGGTGACTTTACCTTCGGTGGCACGCTGGTAGGCAATAACCTGACGCTCTCTGGTGCGATGAACTTAGGTGCTGCTGGACGCAACTTGGCTGTCACAAGCCCTGCCGTTACCGCAACTATCAGCGGTGCGATCACGAGCACGGCAACGGGAACAGCGCTTACTAAATCAGGTGCTGGTACGTTGATTCTTTCCAGTGCTGGCAATACCTTCGGGGGTGCAGGCGTGGCAGTGATCGGCGGTATTCTCCGCAATGGTGTGAACAACGCCGTCCCTGTGACTAGCGCCGTTGCTGTCAGTGCAGGTGCAGGTTATGATCTGAATAACTTTGATCAAACCCTGGCTAACATCAGTGGGGCAGGTTTCATCACCAACTCTGCTAACAGCACCAAGACGCTGACCGTCGGTGACGCGAACAACAGCACCTTCGCAGGTGTCCTTACAGACAATGACACTGCCGCGACTAGCAGCCGCTTGGCTCTTGTGAAAGCCGGGGCTGGCACGCTGTCTCTGACTGGTTCCGTCAGTGATTACACAGGCACCACCACCGTGAATGCTGGCGTGCTCGAAGTAACGAAACTCGACAATGGCGGTTCTGCCAGCAGCATCGGTAACTCGACCAATGCCGCAGCCAACTTGGTGATCAACGGTAGCACCGTTCGATACATTGGGGCAGGTGATAGCACCAATCGCAGCTTCACCATCGGCACGACAGGTGCAACCATTGAGTCTTCTGGAACAGGGGCGGTGAACTTCACCAACACAGCGGCCCCAACTCTGGCAGGAACAAATACTGCTCGCAGCTTTACTTTAGGTGGGATCAACGCTGCGGCCAACGTCTTTGCAGCTCCGCTGGGTAACAACGGTAGTGGTGCAACTTCCCTGGTCAAAGCTGGTGCAGGTACCTGGATTTTGACTGGCAGCAGCACCTACACAGGCACCACCACGGTGAATGCGGGTTTGCTTCAGATCGGCAATAACACGGTGTTGAATGCAAGCACGGGTTCTGGTGCCATCTCTGTCGCCAGCGGCGCGACACTGGCGGGCACCGGCACTCTTGGGGGTAATACCACTATCGCTAGCGGCGGGATTCTTTCCCCTGGTGATTCCACGGCAATGCTTGCTGTTGATCGGAATGGCAATCTGAGCATCACAGGCACTCTCGGGACTGTGATTGGTGGAACCACAGGCGGTCAGATCCGCATGAATGTCTCCATGCCAACGCTGAACTCCGCTGGCTACACGGCGGCATACGAATTGTCACCGATTTCAGCGCTCGACTATTACAACAACGTTTTGTCACCCGCAGAGCGTGCACTCTGGAATACCGCTCAGGCTTCAGGCACACGGAATCATGATTTCATCAGTGTTACGGGAGCCCTGAACCTAACGGATGGCACCACTGGCTCACCAACGGTGGCTGTGACTGCAGATGGCTACACGAACTACACTTTCGGGGACATCTTCAACCTCTTCGACTGGAACACTCTGGGTGTTCGTGATTCGGGCGGCGTCGGCACCTTCAATCCTGGTTCTGTGGATAGCCTGCTTCTTCCAACTCTGGGTAATAACCTGTTCTGGGATACCAGCTTGTTCAGCACCGCAGGCATCTTGGTGGTCATTCCTGAGCCAAGCCGTGTCATGTTGTTGCTCTTTGCCTTCATGGTTCTGGGGCTGCGCCGCCGTCGTTCCATGTAATTCATCTTTCATGAAGGTTTGAAAGGCCCTCACTCGCAAGAGTGGGGGTTTTTCATTCGGTGATGATGTCTCTTGCATGCTCGGGTGACTCTGCGCCATCATGTGGATGAGATGCTTCCAGAAATAACCCAACTGATCAAACTGCAGCAGAGAGACCAGCGTATCCGCGCCCTCCAGAAAGAGCTCAAAGACATTCCCAAAAATGAGGCGATGGCCAAAATGCAGCTTGCGGGTGATTTAGCTGCCGTCGAGGCGGCCAATCAGCGGGCTAAAGAAATCGAAGTGAAAATCAAAGGGGTTGAGCTGGACATTGCCACTCGTCAAAACTCCATCAAACGTCTGCACGACCAGCAGTTTGAGACTCGAAAGAATGATGAATTCCAGGCCTTAGGGCATGAGATCAAACGCTACGAAAGTGACGTTCACGCTTTGGAGGATACGGAGCTGGAGCACATGGAAGCGCTGGAAGCTGCCAAAGCCGTTTTGAAAGAAGCACAGGCTAAACTGGCGGTGACCCAGGAGCGTGTGAATGAAGATTTAAAATCTTTGGCCGTCCGTGCGGAAGGGGTAAAAACTCGCTTGGTAAGTGAAGAGGCTGAACGCAAAACGCTGGCCGAGCCCGTGGCACCCGAAACTCTCAGTCTTTATGACCGCTTGTTTAACAAAAAAGGTGACTCCGCAGTGGTTGCTTTGACCAACGGTATCTGTGGAGGCTGCCACATGAAAGTAGTGATGGGTACCGTGCAGCAACTTCGTGCAGGAGAGCTTATGACCCAGTGTGAAAGCTGTGGCCGCATCTTGTATTTGGTGGAATAAAAAAGCTTATGAACTGGGCGATCGTTAAAGCCGTCTGTCTTCTTTCTGTGGCGAATGTTTTTATGACTTTCGCTTGGTATGCCCATCTCAAGGATATGAAGGCCAAGCCGTGGTTCATCGCTGCGGTACTGAGTTGGGGGATTGCCTTCTTTGAATATGTGCTGCAGGTGCCAGCGAATCGCATCGGTAGCACCGCATTGAATCTGCCTCAGCTCAAAATCATCCAAGAGGTGATTACGCTGACGGTGTTTGTGCCATTTGTATTCTTCTACATGAAACAGCCTTTGAAATGGGATTATCTGTGGGCGGCTTGTTGCATGTGTGGTGCGGTTTATTTCATTTTCAGAAAGTAGTTTTGGCACTCGGTAGTAGAATCACTGTTGCCTGAAATCAGTCGGTCTAGTGGCTGAGCGGAATAGTGAATCTAGTAACCTGAAAGCATGACGATTCTTTTTCGTGCTTTCGGTTAGGGGCGTGGCTTTCACCTCGTTTTCCGTATCTGGGGATCGCCTAACCTTTAGAGCGTAGCCGAAAGCGAGCGGTCTAGTTCTTGGTCGTTTGGTGACAGTGGCTTTGTCCAGTGTTACCATGGGGAGATGCGCGACGGATTCAGGCTCGATGAAAACGAATTTTGGACTTATCGTGATTGTGATCGGAAAGGTGAAAAATGTCTCTACGTTGCGGAGCCGTGGCCACAAGCTTTCGTCAATAAACGGCAGGCTGGATTGCTAGACTGGAATTTTTTAAAGTCCATTAGGCAAGAAGGTTGAACTGAAAAGCTAGATCGCGAAGTAGAACGAATGGCTCCAGGTGCAACCTGGTGGGGCAGCTCAGTTGGGCGAGGTTTGAATGATGTCTCCGCAGGGGCTGACAACCACACCTACTTGATGACTTCGCGGCCTTCGGTAAGCCAAGCATTAAGTCCACCTTTGAGAATGAAAAGTTGTGTGAAACCTAGGTTTTGCATTTGCACAGCAGCACGGGTGGAGCGGCCGCCGATGGCACAATACAAAAGGTAGGGCTTACGGCGATCTAGTTTTGATAGGTATTCTGTCGTGGAGGGTTGGAGGTAATCGTGGTTTTGAGATCCCGTAAGTTTGCCTTCACGAGTGACTTCCTCCGGCATCCGGAGATCCAGGATCAAAGCACCAGGATGAGTGGTGATCCAAGTGGCTGTTTCAGCAGGGGTTAATGGCTGCACACTGTCTGGCAAAAGGACAGCTGGCGGTTCCACTGCCGCAGGGGCGATGGATGGAGGCTTGCAAGCCATGAGACAGAAACTGAGCGATAGCAAAAAAAGGCGCATGATTAGCGATAACATCTTCATGATCCACGTGCGCTGCAACTCTTCGCTCACTTCTGTTTTAGCCATTCGGGGACTTCAATCTCGCTGCTTTTGATGGCTGGGGTATTACCTTTCCAAACAAAACCGGCATCGGTGAAGCTCTTTTGATTTTCTTGTAACCAAAGGAGCATTCGGTGGCCGAGTTGTTTGTTAGGGGAATTGGCTCGAACGGCAAAGGGTTGAACCGCTTTCGCTTTGTCCGCCGGTAGAGGAATGGCGTCGAATTGCTGGGACTGATTCTGAATGTTGATCTGATAAACGATGGCCGCATCTAGGGAACCAGTGCGGAGTTGATTGACGAGAAAATCGCCGGTGGGAACTTGGCTAGATGCGTTTTTGCTAACGCTCTCCAGGAGATTCATGGACTTCAAAATTCCCTGAGTCATGAAACCGAGCGTGGATTGCTCGGCATTGCAAAGGCCGACGCGAAGGCCTGGTTGGGCGAGATCTGCCAGGGTGCGGATGTTTTTGGGATTGCCTCTCGGCACGGCAATGACGATTTGGGCTTCTGTTAGCAACACCGCTTCTGGAAAGTGTTCGGCTACAGGTGGGACAAAGCAAACATCACAGGCATAATAGACGTCGGGGAACTTGGGACTGGTGCTGTCACCCATGGTTTTCATGGCCGCGCAGAGGATGCCACAGCCATTAAAAACGGTGGTGATGCTGATGCCTTCACGGGTGGCGAAGTCCTGCACAAGCTTTTCAATGGCGGGTCGATTGACACCACCGCTATAAAGAATGAGTTCGGGTTTAGCTGCCCATTTGTCTCCTCCTGCTGGCTGAAAGCCTAACGTTTTAAAGATGAGGCCACCTTTATCAGGGGCTGCCATATATCTGGCGAATTTAAGGGCCTCAGTAGAAGATGCGGCGCTGTTGAGGATCGCTGCACTGGCTTTTTCTTCGTGATTCGAAAGCTCTGGAACCTCCACTTTTTCGAGATCTTTAAACTGGGCTAAAACGCTGTCCCAAACGAGGGCGGCATCTACGGCTCCTAACTGAGTGTCTGCTGCGACCTCGGTGACGGTGGGTTTCATGACGGCGGCTTTTTGGACCAGGTTTTCCCAGCGTGGGCCGAGCAACTTTTGGGTGACCTTACCGATGCTGGCAGCCTCGGGGTTGGTGAGGGCCAGCCGCACGTCTGGCTTTTCTAGATCGGCTAGAGTGCGTATGTTCTTGGGGTTGCCTTTGGCCACTGCGATGACGGGGTGCTGAATGGCTAAGGGAAGGACTTCGCGCGTCACCTTCATCTTATGGGCATCTGCTAAAGAGCCTTCGTCTGCAGCGATGAAAATGTCCCCTCGGTTAGCCACTCGAAGCTGAGTAAGCAAGGTCCCTGAACCGCCGAACTGAAGGGAAACGGAGACGCCTAACTCCTTTTGATATTGTGCGGCGATAGCTTCGACAGGTTTCTTTAAACCTGCAGCACAATACACGGTAAGCGTCGGTGCCGCTGCACGACTGCCCGAGCGCAGGCTGTAAAGAACCAGGGCCCCTGCGGCGACTAGGAGCAAGGCGGCAATGAGTTTCCGAGACATAAGAGACAGTGATTACTTTTTACGCAGAAGGAATATGGCGATGATTGCCAGGGCCGCAGCCGCAATGCCAGCCAGAGCACGCTTATCGAGTCCAACAACATAGGTGTCATCCATGGGAAGCCCGATCCACGCATTGATATCTTTGGAAACAGGCGGTGGGGCTGTGGCAGCTTTGGTGGTAACCGTAACGTGAGGGGACGGAGAGACTTTCTGTTCAACTTGTAGTGAGGGGCTGGCCCCACTTTCTTTGGCTGCCGCTAGCGCTTTTTCCCAATCCACATTCATGAGGATGTCCCAGCCTGGATTTTCGTTTTTCATTCGGCATGAGCAGCGGCCCACGAGGAACATGCAGGCATCTTCCAGCGAGGCATCATCTAGATCAACCAGAGGCCAGGCCCCAAGGACACGCCCCCGACCAAAAACGGCGGCGGCAAAGCTGGTGGAGGCTGGATCTACCTTTCCCTGGGGACCTGCCAACATTTGAATGAGTGTCTGCTCGGCTGGGTCATCTCGTTGGAGACGCAGCGTGGTGAATTTTAGCAGCAGTGGGGGGCCTGGGCCCAGCTGGCTATCAGGATCATTGGGGTTTTGGACCGGCAGAGCAGCGACTTGTTCCAAGAAGCGAAGACGTTTTTCGATGCGGTCAGCCTCGGTCTTATCAGCCTCGCTTCTGCCCTGAACGATGACCCAGATCACGGAATCTCCCGCGAGGATCTGCTTTAGCAGTTGCTGGCGGGCAGGGGAGTCCAGAAGAGTGGCGAGACTCGCTGAATCGAGCTGGCCGGCCCAAACTGGGCGGTCACTTTCACGGGAGTATTTGAGCTCTGCGGTGGTGGCTGTGGCAGCGGTGGTGATGTCTAGGTTGGCTTTCCCGTTGGCTCTGAGTGGGCGCAGCAGATCACTGACGCTGGCATCTTGGGTAACCGAAGGCGGTAAAACGAGATGAAACTTATCCGCCTCCCAGCGGTCCAACGCATAACGAAACACCGGAATAGTGCAAGCACAGGCGGTGGATGCTGCGAGCGTGAGGCCAATGATGAACAGGCGGGTAAGCATGAGTCTGTGGCGTCAACGAATGGATGGCGGTTAAAGTTGCATTAGGTCAATGAGCTTGCAGCCAGTTTTGGCCAGTGCCTGCCTCCACACCGACGGGGACATCTCCCAGGGTAAGGGCATGGCTCATTTCTTTGAGGATGAGGGACTTGGCTTGTTCCACCTCTGCTTCGGGGACTTCAAAGAGGAGTTCATCGTGCACCTGGAGCAGCATGCGGGTTTTCAGTCCGGCTTTTTCCAGGGCTTTGTCCACGTTGATCATCGCGAGTTTGATCATGTCTGCGGCAGTGCCTTGGATCGGTGTGTTCATGGCCATGCGCTCAGCCCCACCACGGACACTGGCGTTGCCACTGGCGATATCACGAATGATGCGACGGCGGCCTGTGATCGTCTCCACATAACCGTAACGTTTCGCGTCTTTAACGATCTGCTCCATGTATTGGTGGATGCCCGGGAACTGCTTGAAATAGTTCTCGATGATGGTGGCGGCCTCACCCCGAGGGATGCCGAGGCGCTGGGATAAACCAAAGGCGCTGATGCCATAGATGATGCCAAAGTTGACCATCTTTGCCGTACGGCGCATTTCAGGCAGCACGCCATCCAGGGTGACGCCGTACACGCGCGCCGCAGTAGCTTGATGAATGTCGTGACCGTTTTGGAAGGCCTCGATCATCGCGGCATCTTCACTGAGGGCGGCCATCACGCGCAACTCCACCTGACTGTAGTCGGCGCTCAGCAGCACCCAGCCTTCCTGGCCAGGGACAAAGGCCTTGCGGATCTCCTTGCCCGAATCGGAGCGGATGGGGATATTTTGCAGGTTCGGATTGCTGGAGGCCATGCGTCCGGTGGCGGCCATGAGCTGATGAAAGGTGGTGTGTACACGCCCGGTCACTTTAGAAACCGTGCCCGGGAGGGTATCCACATAGGTGTTCTTCAGTTTGGTCACTTCGCGGTATTCCAAAATATCCGCAATGATGGGGTGCAGTCCTAACAAGGATTGCAATACTTGCTCGTTTGTCTGGTATTGACCCGTGGCGGTCTTCTTCGGTTTGTCGGTCAGTTTGAGTTTTTCAAAAAGGATCTCGCCGAGCTGTTTGGGGCTGTTGAGATTGAAGGGGCCTCCCGCCATTTCCTGAATGCGATGGTGCATGTCATTGGCCCGCTTTTCCAGTTCCAGGCCAAATTCCCGCAGGGCCTGCACATCAATGGCGACTCCGCGATTTTCCATGCGAGTGAGCACGGGCAATAGCGGGCATTCGATTTCATAAAACACCCGCTCGGCTCCATGCTGGGGCAGCAGTGCACGCAGTTTTTCAGCGAGTTGCCAGGTCACATCCGCATCTTCCGCGGCATAGTCAGTGATCTTTTGTGGATCTGCCTCGGCGACATCTGCCATGGTGGCTTGGCTAAAGAGATCATTTTTCTCAGTGCCGATGAGAGCCGTGATGGGCACTGGGGTGTAGCCTAGCATGGACTCGGCTAGGTAATCCATGCCGTGGCGCTGATCAGGCTCGATCAATGAATGAGCGAGCATGGTATCAAAGAAGGGGCCTGCTACTTCTAGCCCGTGAGCGAGCATGACACTGAGGTCAAACTTGAGGTTATGCCCGATTTTCTCAACGCCAGATTCAGGGGCTGGCTGTGCTGTGGTTGTGGTATCGCCACCATCCCAGGGTGCATCGGTCACCTCCAGCGCTGGAGCTGTATAGGTAAAGATACCTCGAAACTCCTCGAGTACCGAGGCTGCTTCGGCTGGGTCTCGAGGGAAGAGGACAAACCAGCCCTCATTAGCCTGCCAAGAGAAAGCGATGCCAACAATCTGAGTGTCGCGTGGATCCAGCGAAGTGGTTTCCAGGTCAAAGCAAAAGCGTGGCTGAGCTTGTAGCTGGGAGATGAAGTCGCGGCGTTCTTCTGGGGTACGAATCAGATGATATTTATGCTCCGTATCGGCAAGTGTGCGCAGGTTGTGCGAGGTCTGCTGCGTGGTTTCCTCCATGGAGAAGAGATCGCTCGCGGCTGTGGCTGTGGAAGGGGTGTCTTTGGCTAGTTGGCGCCCTCGCCCAGCTTTAAACTCATCGCCAAAAAGACGCTTGCCTAGAGAGTTGAATTCAAACTCGGTGAACAAGGCTTTCAGGGCTTCGTCATCGTGACTCTTGACGCCTAGGGAGTCGAGCTCCACCTCCAGCGGTGCATCATGCATGATGGTGGCGAGCTGTTTGGAAAGGATGGCCTTTTCCACATTTTGCTCCACCTTTTCCTTCTGTTTACCTTTGAGTTTACCTGCGTTGGCAATGAGGTTTTCTAGGCTGCCGTATTGCTGGATGAGGCTGGTGGCAGTCTTTTCACCAAAGCCAGGGATGCCGGGGATGTTGTCCACTGCATCTCCCATGAGTGCCAGAATGTCCACCACTTGCTCGGGCCGTTCGATGCCCCAGCGCGCGCAGACTTCAGCCACACCTAGAATCTCGACATCGCTGCCCTGGCGGCCGGGTTTGTAGATCTTCACCGAGTCGGAGACGAGCTGACCAAAGTCCTTGTCTGGAGTGACCATGTAAGTCTCGAAATCCTTACCTTCGGACCGTTTGGCGAGGATGCCGATGATGTCGTCGGCCTCATATCCATCTCGGGTGAGCAATGGGACGTTCATGGCTGCGCACAGGCGATGGATCTGGGGGATAGCCAGGGAGAGATCCTCCGGCATTTCTTCGCGCTGGGCTTTATATTCCGGAAAAATCTCGTGGCGTGGTGTGGGGGCAGATGTGTCTAACACCACAGCCAAGTGAGTGGGCTGCCAGCTCTTGATGATATCGAGCAAGGTGTTGGTAAAGCCGTAGAGAGCAGAAGTATTCAGCCCGTCGCTGGTGCGAATGGGATTTTTGATGAAAGCAAAGTGGGCGCGATAGAGCAGCGCCATGCCATCGAGCAGAAAGAGACGTTTGGACATTGGGGTGAGCCTAGCGCGAATGAGGCCGGGGTGAAGTGAAAAGGCTAGGAGGATGATCTCGGAAGATGGTGCTCAAAAAGAAGCGAGGTAAGATCATAACAGAGTTAAAAAACAGGGCTGGGGTGAGGGCTTCATCCGAATTCTGGGTGACAGAGTAACCAACCAGAAAGGAATTGTTTATGAAAACCTCAATGCATCGCCCTCGTGAATCGGGTAAAATTGGCTGGATCTTTTTGTGGCTGATCGGTATTCCCGTTCCCATTCTTCTCGTGCTCTTTTTCCTGCGTGACTGCACGTGAAGCCGCTTTTTTTAAGGGGGTCCGTTTCCTCACATGGAAACGGACCCGCTTATGAGTTGATCAGCATGCGCGAAATCTCCATCAAGGAAGGCTGGCTTTCGCAGGTAAGGGCAGGGTATGCTGAGACGTATTTGTCTCCAACTGCATGAACACTTTTGACCCTACGACCCATGCTCTCAATGTAAATCGACGCGCGTTTTTGACGCAGTCGGCCTATGGTTTGGGAGGGATGGCTCTGGCGGGATTGACACCTCAGGCGTTGGGTGGGGTGGCGGGAGCGATGTGGCAACCTCACACTCAGGTAAAAGCCAAGCGGGTGATTTTTCTCTGCATGGCGGGTGGACCTTCACACTTGGAGACTTTTGACTGGAAGCCGAAGTTGAAAGAACTGGATGGCAAGGCCTTTCCAGAATCCTTTACCAAGGGACAGCAACTGGCGCAGCTCCAAGGGGCTGAACTGAAGGCGCGTGGAGCTTTTTGTGAGTTCAAAAAGTGGGGGCAAAGTGGCCAGGAGATTTCAGAACTGTTTCCCCACATCGGGAGTGTAGCGGATGATCTCTGCATCGTGCGCTCGATGCAGACGGAGCAGATCAATCATGACACGGCTCATGCCTTCATGAATACCGGCAGCATCATTAAGGGGCGGCCCAGCATGGGCTCCTGGCTGCTGTATGGGCTGGGGTGTGAGACGAGTGACCTGCCGGGTTTTGTGGTGCTGACTTCGGCAGGAAAAACGGGGCAGCAGCCAGTCTCCGCTCGGCAGTGGTCGGCAGGGATTTTGCCCAGCAAGTATCAAGGAATTCAGTTTCAGGCGAAGGGGCAGCCTGTGCATTACTTGGGCAGCCCTGATGGCGTCTGCCAGAGCACGCAGAGACAGGTGGTGGAGGAGATCCAGCGGCTGAATGGCATGCTCATGGAAGAGAAATTGGATCCGGAAATCCAGACTCGCATCGCTCAGTATGAGATGGCCTTCAAGATGCAGGCCAGCGTGCCGGAACTCACGGATGTGAAAAGCGAACCGCAACACATCTTGGATCTCTACGGGGTAAAAGAGCCGGGTGATGGTAGCTTCGCATCAAACTGTTTGTTAGCCCGACGCATGGCTGAGCGAGGGGTGCGAATGATCCAGCTTTACCACCGCGCCTGGGATCACCATGGTGGCATTGTAGAGGGAATGAAAACCTCAGCGCAGGATGTGGATCAGGCGACGGCAGCGCTGATCAAGGACCTGAAACAGCGCGGGATGCTGGACGATACGCTGATCCTCTGGGGCGGGGAATTTGGCCGTACGCCGATGGGGCAAGGGACGGGGCGGGATCACCACATTCTAGCCTTTAATGTCTTCATGGCAGGTGGCGGTGTGAAGCCGGGCTTTAGCTATGGAGCGACGGATGAGCTTGGGTATCGTGCGGTGGAAGATGTGGTGCATGTGCACGATCTGCACACCACGATGCTGCATTTGCTCGGCATTGATCACAAAAGACTGACGGTGAAATTCCAGGGGCTGGATGTTCGCCTGACGGGGGTGGCTGGAAATTTAGTGAAGAAGCTGATCGCCTGATCTTTACATCCAGGTGGCTTTGGCATCAGTATGTCATTCATGCTGTGGCGCATATTATCGGCCATCATTGTGCTATTTTGGGCTGCGATGATGGGGCTGCTGATTCGGGATACTTACTTTCCCGATCAGTCGAGATTTGCCGTGGTGCCGCCAAGTTTTGTCTTTGACTTGTTTTTGGCCGAGGCCGCTGCGTTTAACAACACGCTGCACCTTTATCACGAAAAGGAAAAGATCGGTCATACCACCTTCACCATCCGGAAGGACGAAGAGCATGCCGTGCCGGCAGTCTATTCCGTCCTGGCTAGTGGCTCTCTGGAATTGCCCGATGAGGGTAAAGTGGTCCATGACATCACCTACAGATTGAGTGGGGAGCTGACCGATGGTGAGCGCTGGCGCAGCCTGGATCTGGAGTTTAAATCTACATCGGCCAATCTCTTTGCCACGGTGGTCTGGAAAGAAGGCGATAAATTACCTGCCATGGAGGTGAAAAAAGACGGTCAATTGGTGATGAATACCCAGTTTGTGCAGACGCTGATGGCGGTGAAGGGCACTCTGGGGGGAGACTATGATTGGCTGAACCAACTCACCAAGGTCCAAGAACAAGCGAAGTCGGTGCCGCTGACGGCGCGTGAAGGTGTGATGGATCTGGCGGGCAAGCAACGCCGCTGTTACATCGTCACCTTGGAGGTGATGCAGCTCGAAGAGGTACGCTGGTACTTCACCGAAGTGGGGGAACTGGCACGTATCGAGCTGCCTCAGGGGTATCGCTTCATCGAGCCCATGATGCATGGGCTAGAGAAAGGCATCAATACACTTCAGTGAATGAACCTCAGCTAACTCTTCTCCATCGCGCGCGATGGATCTGCCGACCGCTTTCCAGCCAATGCTGCTCAAAATCAGTGGTGGGATAAAAAAAGGCATTCTCAGGCCAATCCAGTCGCTCAAATTGAGGGCGTGCGCCCAGACTGGCGAGGGCATCTTCAAAATACACCTGGTCATCGGTTTTCAGGAGAAACTCGCCCCCTGGCTTCAAGATGCGGGCGAGACCGCTGAGGAATTCCTCCTGATTAACCAGACGGCGTGCGGCATGACGCTTTTTGGGCCAGGGATCCGGACACAGCAAGTGCAGGCGAGATACGCCTCCTGTCGGCAGGAGCCACCCGGTGGTGTAGCCACTTTCTAGGCGCATGACGTGGGCATTGGTCAAGCCCGCACGATTGATCTTGCGACTGGTTTTGGAGACTCGGCCCAACATTCTTTCCACACCGAGAAAATCTCGCTCAGGATACTCCTGTGCCATGCCAACCAAAAAGGTGCCATCGCCACAACCCAGTTCTACCTCCAGAGCGCGGGCGGGATTGGGAAAGATTTCACGGGTATCAAGTTCTCGAAAATAATCAGGCGGGATGAAGAGGGACATTACGAATACAAATCAGCCGTGACTTTCGCCGCCATGCAACGTAATCCGTATGCGAGTGACAAAAGTCACTGGCCACTGAACCCTGAGATTGATTCGTTTATCATGAACCGCCGCTTTTTCATCACCACTACGGGGGCCGCCGTTGCAGGCTCGCTCATTTCCACGGGGGCCCAGGCCGCCTCAGTCATCACTTTAGAGCAGGCTGCACTGCCTTATCCTGCTGAGGCCCTGGAGCCGCACATTGATGCCACCACGATGAACATCCATTTTGGCAAACACCATGTGGCCTACATCACCAATCTGACCAAAGCCTTAGAAACGGCCAAGATCCAGACCCGTAACATCGTGGAACTGATTTCCGATCTTTCTAAAGTCCCTGCGGACTCTCTGGCTGCCATTCGCAACAATGGTGGTGGACATGTAAACCATACCTGGTTCTGGCAGTGGATGGCCCCAGCAGGCAGTGGCCCGAGCGCCCCTGAGGGTAAGCTGGGCGAAGCGATCCAAAGCACTTTTGGTAGTCTGGATGACTTCAAAAAACTCTTCGGAGAAGCTGGGACGAAGCGTTTTGGCTCAGGCTGGGCCTGGCTGATCGTGAAGAAAGACGGCAAA
Organism: Prosthecobacter dejongeii; assembly: GCF_014203045.1. Taxonomy (NCBI): domain Bacteria; kingdom Pseudomonadati; phylum Verrucomicrobiota; class Verrucomicrobiia; order Verrucomicrobiales; family Verrucomicrobiaceae; genus Prosthecobacter; species Prosthecobacter dejongeii. The sequence continues at coordinate 95,088 of NZ_JACHIF010000011.1, read as the reverse complement.
CTGGCTGTGACCTCTACGCCGAATCAGGACAATCCACTCATGAAGGGGCTGGTACCAGACGCGGATCTGGGCACGCCTATTTTAGGATTGGATGTTTGGGAACATGCTTATTATCTCAAGTATCAAAACAAGCGCCCAGATTACATCACGGCCTGGTGGAATGTGGTGAACTGGACGGCGGTGGCCAAAGGCTACGAAGCCGCTAAGGCCTAATCCATCGGTCTGATTTTTGCGGGCTGTGAGTGAAATCACAGCCCGTTTCATTTTTCATCCCTTTCATTTCCAGAATCGCTTATTTTATGAAACGTCTGTCTTTTATCGCCGCGCTTTGTGTCCTGCCTTTGGCTGGATTTGCTGAAGACAAAGTGAAACATGTGGATGCTGAGAAGGCCGCCAAACTGGTGGCTGAAGGCAAAGTGACGGTGCTGGATGTGCGCACCGAAGAGGAATACAAAGAGGGCCACATCAAAGGAGCCACAAATGTGGATATCCTCTCCAAAGACTTTGTGAAGAAACTGGAGGCGGCGAATAAAACCAAACCTGTGCTGGTTCATTGCCAAGCAGGAGGGCGCAGCACGCGTTCATTGCCAAAGCTCGAACAGGCTGGCTTCACTGAGATTTACCACCTGGATGGCGGCATGGCCGATTGGGTGAAAGCGGATAAACCCGTGGAAAAATAAGCCTACTGCGGTTTAGCGGCGCTGGAGAGCAGGGGATATTCCCCTGTTATTCTTTCGCCACTTTGCCACCCAGAGACAGAATTCGGGCTTTGCCCTTGGCATCTTCGGCTTCGGCGATTTGGCCGTTGCGCACGTACATCTGGGACAGCCCAGTCCAGGCGAGGAGATCATTGGGCTTCAACGTGGTAGCCATGAGTCCAGCGCCGATGGCTTCCTTCACCTCATTGACCTTGAGAAGAGCCATTCCTAAGGCCTGCCAGCCATCGAAAAACTGAGGGTCACGGGCCACACATTGCCGATAAATGACAATGGCTTCTTCCAGTTCGCCAACGGCCAAATGACCGTTGGCTTCATCAAACAAATCTTCGAGAGGGATCGTGTCGTTCATGGTTCTACGGTCCCTCCATCAGGCGATTAAGCCTGGGTGATGAGCATTTTGGGCTTCGATTCTTCGCGGCGGCGGGAGAACCAAGCGTCAAACAAACGTGTGCGCTCCTGGTCGGCGCGGCCATTGCTCATGTTTTCACGCAGGGCTTTGCTGTCGTCGCGCTTGCGCAGTTCCTTGGCACTCACATAGACCAGGAGGGAGCCTGTTTCGGTATCAATGACCTTGGATAGTTCACCGGCAGCGGTATCACGGGCCTGGCCAGCGATGAGGTTGCTGCTGGCTACTTCCATAGCAGGTTCTGCCACGGTGATGTCTGTGAGAGGGGAAAGGGTAAGTTTTTTGTCCTTAGCCAGATCTTCGATTTTCTTGCCTGCCTTCAGGCCTTCAGCAAGAGCGGTGCGGGCATCATTGGCAGCCTTGGTGAGGGCTTCTTGGGCTTTCTGGGCCACGAGAGTTTCTTTGATCTTCTCCTTCACTTCTGCCAGCTCCTGCTGTTTGGGTTCTTCGGACTTGGTGACAGAGAAAATGTAGTAACCATTGCTGCCTTTGATGGGGTCGCTAATAGGGCGCACTTCAGGATTCAGAGCGAAAACTGCTTCTACGAGTTCCTTTTCAGCCTTGAGGGCTTCTGGAGGAGCGTCCTGAGTGAAGAGGTCAGCCTTCAGCACGGTTTCTTTTTGAGTTTTGGCGATGTCGTCAAACTTGGCGGCAGGCAGGATGCTCGCGTCATTAAATTTATTCACACGGTCCACCACGGCAGACTCTTCTTTTTTGCGATCTTCAGCAGACTTCTTGTCGTCTGCTTTTGGATTTTCAAAGTACACGTAGCTGATGGCGCGCTTGCCCGCAGACTTGTAGCTTTCTTTCTTCTCGTCGTAGTATTTCTGGATCTCTTCGTCCTTGACCACGGCGGTTTTTTTGAAGTCTTCCAGGCTGAAGCTCAGCGTGTTGACCTTGAGTGTCTGGTATTCGCTCGCGTAGGCTTTTTCAGCCTCCAGGGGGCTGGCGGCATAGTTTTTACCGATGAGGTCACGCAGTTTGCTGAAGCCGATGCTGAGCTTGACGATTTCCAGCAGGTCCGAGCTATTGAAGCCATTGGCCGCCAGCATTTGCTCCACATTGTAAGCGCGCTCTGCGCTGAAGGCCCCATTTTCCTGGAAGGTCGGCAGCTTCTTCATGGCTTCTTTTGCCTCGGCATCGCTTGGGTGGATACCCAGGCGTTCCATCTCATGTTGAAGAATGAGCTGGTTGATGACGATGTTATTGTTCTGGTCTTCCTGGGAGCCGATGCGGGAGAGGCTCAGCAGTTCGAACATCTGCAAATTGTAAATCATCTGCATGCGGCGGCCCAGGCGCTGTGCTTCGGCGATGGTGTAGTTACGCCCGTAGATAGTAAAGGCGGTATCGGTCGGCTGGGCCTCCAGGCTTTCGCGGCCACTTTTCCAGCCACCCCAAACGGAGAAGCTGATGATGATGATCACGGTGACGGTGATGAGGAAGGCACCACGATGGCGGCGGAAAAATTCAAGCATGGCTGGCGGAATGTGAAACGGGCGCGCAAGTAAGCCGCTGGCCCTCAGACGGCAACCGGAAAAGTAGCCCAGATGTGCTGCAACAGGAGATAATAGGCCAATACGATGCCCGCCTAGGCCTCCAGAGAGGGAACCTAGGCGGTTAAATCATACTCGCAAGCTACCCGCATAGTCGCTAGGCATGCGCCAATCTCCCCTTGGAGACAGGGCCACCGAACCCACTTTCGGGCCATCTGGCATGGAAGACCGCTTAAACTGGCTCTGGGCGAACCGGCGTAGGAAGGTGGCTAACCATTTATCCACCAACTCAGACGAATATTTTCCATCAAAGGCCTGGAGCGCAAGAAAACGGATCTTCGCCTGATCACAGCCATGACGGATGAAGTGGAAGAGGAAGAAGTCATGCAGTTCATAAGGGCCCACCGTGTCTTCCGTCTTTTGCTCCATGCTGCCATCAGCCGCTAAAGGTAGCAGCTCGGGGGAGATGGGAGTATCGATGATGTCTTGTAAAATAGTGCCTGCCTCAGCGGCATACAGTTCTGTGGCACACCATTGGATGAGGTATTTCACCAGGGTCTTGGGCACACCTGCGTTGACATGATACATGGACATGTGGTCACCATTGAAGGTGCACCAGCCCAGGGCCGATTCAGACAAATCACCGGTGCCAATGACGATGCCACTTGTTTGATTAGCCACATCCATGAGCACTTGAGTGCGCTCACGCGCTTGGGCATTTTCATAGGTGATGTCATGGAGCCCAGGAGGATGGCCGATGTCCTTGAAGTGCTGCTCCACGGCTGCGGCGATGCTGATGGTACGAAGCTGTATGCCGAGTGCTTCAGCCAGTTTTTCTGCATTGCCTTTGGTCCGGGCGGTGGTGCCAAAGCCGGGCATGGTGACCGTTAAAGCTGCTTCCTTCGGCATCCCGGCACGTTTCAGTGCCTCCACCATCACCAAAAGCGCAAGGGTAGAATCCAATCCTCCCGACAGGCCGAGCACGGCTGTCTTACTGCGGGTTTGGCGCAGCCGGCGGGCGAGCGCAGTGGCCTGGATGGCAAAGATCTCTTCACACACGGCTTTGCGATCGGCCCCTGCGGGTGGAACAAAGGGGTGGGCAGATAGGGGGCGTTGCAAAGCTGCGCCTGTTTGAGCTGCGGGCTCCCCTAAATTAAAAGTGATGCGTGAATATGACTGCGTCGCAGGGGCGTCCCTAAATGCTGTACTGCGCACTCGCTCATGCTCCAAACGCTGGAGGTCCACATCAGCGATGGCGACTCGGGTTTCAAAAGCGAAACGCTCCGTCTCGCCCAACAAAGAACCATTTTCAGCGATGAGACCGTGGCCTGAGTAAACCGTGTCCGTGCTCGACTCCCCAGCACCCGCACTGGCGTAAATGTAGGCCGCGAGGCAGCGTGCGCTTTGCTGAGTGATGAGCTGGCGGCGGTAAGTGAATTTACCCAGCACTTCATTGCTGGCAGATGGATTGGCAAGCAACGTGGCCCCGGCCAGAGCGGCATGGCTGGAAGGGGGGATCACTGTCCAGAGATCTTCACAGATCTCCACGCCTAGAACGAAGCCAGGCAGATCAGTTGCTTCAAAGAGCAAGTCTGCGCCGATGGGGATGCCATCTCCCTCGGTATGGGTGTCCGTGAGCGTGGTGGCCGGTGAAAACCAGCGCCGTTCATAAAATTCGCCCGAATTGGGTAAGAAAGTTTTCGGCACAAAACCGAGGATTTCACCGTCCGCGATAACGGCGGCAACGTTGTATAATCGGTTTTGAACCGCTAGGGGCAGGCCTACAACGACGCAACACCCCAGGCCAGCATTGGCTTCTGCAAGTTGTTTGACCCCTGCCAGTGCCTGCTGCTGGAGGCTGCGCTGGTAAAAAAGATCTGCACAAGAATACCCTGTGAGACTGAGTTCAGGAAAAACGATGAGGCGGCAGCCCTGGCCTGCTAGATGCTGCATTTCTTTGCGTAGCATGGCCACATTGGCACCCACATCGCCCAATTTCAGCTCTGGGGACACCGTGGCGACGCGTACAAAACCATGCTGTTCACAAGGGCAGAGAGAAGGGGTTTGATCGGGCATGTGAGATGATAACACGACTCCATCATCCGGCATCGAAGAAAAAACACCTTGCATCCCGGCCTGCTCTCCAGCACACTCAAGTCGTTCCTGGTTCTCTCAACCAGGTGAACACTGGTGACTGCTCCGGCGATTGGAGCTGTGATTTCAAAAAGCCAAGGCTCATGAAATCCTTTCCTGCAACGGGCTTAGGCTTGTTTCAGAGCAGACACCGCGGCAAGGCCGCTCTTGATCATTTTCATTCATTCCTCCCGAACGGGACCCGCCGCCCGCGAAGCGCCGGAGCACCCTTCCATTTTTCCCCCAACCCCAGACATCGCAACATGGCAGGACATAACAAGTGGTCCAAGGTCAAGCACATCAAGGCCGTGGTGGACGTGAAGCGTGGCAAGGTTTTCAGCAAACTTTCAAAGGAGCTGACCGTAGCCGCGAAGAATGGCGGCTCCAACCCCGATCTAAATGCCCGCCTGCGTTCCGCCATCTTGGCTGCACGCGCGGCGAACGTGCCGAATGACAACATCGAACGCGCCATCAAAAAAGGTGTGGGCGAGCTTGAAGGCGCAGCCATTGAAGAAATCACTTATGAAGGCTACGGCCCGGGTGGCGTGGCGCTGATGGTGGAAGTCGTGACTGACAATCGCAACCGGGCGGCCAATGATCTGCGAGTGCTGTTTGGTAAAAACCAAGGTACCTTTGCCGATGCTGGCAGCGTGGCTTACATGTTCACTCGCCGCGGTGAGATCCGCATGGAAAAAGGCTCTCTCACGGAGGATGCCGTGACGGAACTGGCGCTGGAAGCGGGCGCTGACGATGTCCAGGACGATGGGGATGAATGGATCCTCTACACCACTTTTGAACAAACCTTCCAGGTGGCCAGCGCGCTGCGTGAGAAGGGTGTGGCGACAAAGTCACAGAACCTCATTTATCAACCCAGCACGACGGTGACCATCACGGATGTCGAGCTGGGCCGCTCCATCATCAAGCTCTACGACGTCCTCGACGACTACGACGATACCCAGAACGTGCACGCAAACTTCGAAATCGCCGATGAGATCGCCGATGAACTGTCCTAACCAATTTTGAAAAAACCATGAGCGAAGAACTCCTGCTCGATCTGTCTGCCAAAGAATCCAAACCTGCCAAGGGAGCCAAAAAAGCACCTGCGAAAAAGGCGGCCGCGAAGAAAGTCCCGACCAAAGCGGTGGCGGTGAAAGAAGCTCCAACCAAAAGTGTCGCGGCGAAAAAAGTACCTGCTAAAAAGGCAGCTAAGGTCAAGGAGGCACAGGCCCCGGCTGAAGTGGAAGCTGTGCAAGTCTCTGTGCCAGCGGCGGTGGTCGAGATTCCTGCTAGCGAAGCTCCTGCCACTAAAAAGGCCAAGCCTGCACGCAAATCTGCGGTGCTGAAAAAGGCGGCTGAAATGCTGGCTCAAATGCAAGCGGCTGAGGCTGAGACGCCAGTGGAAGCCCCTGTAGCGAAAGTTCCGGTGGTCGAGGCTCCCGCGCCTGCTCCGGCGGTGGTCGAGGCCTCTCAGCCCGTTATCGAGGAGGCACCTGTTGCCTCCCGCCCAATCGAAAATCCCCCAGTGGCTCAGCCCGAGTCTGTGGCCCCACGGCAGCACCAGCGCCCGTATGAAAACCAGCAGGCTCCGCGCGGCCCTGGAGGGGAGTCTAACGGTCAGCCTGGGGATGGACAACCTGGAGAACGCCGCAAGTCTAAATTCGAGCGTTGGAAGGAGCGTCGTGAACGCTTCCGCCAGGAGAAAATCGCTCGTCAGCAGGCCAATGGAGGCAATGGCCAGCCCTATGCGCCGCAGCCGCGTCATCAGAATCAGGAAGTTCAAGCTGGAGGCGATGAAGATCGCAATCGTCCTTCTGAAATCCCGCTGGGCCCACCTGAGCCTGCCGATGGTATCTTGGAATTGACGCCCAAAGGCTATGGTTTCCTGCGTCAGCGTGACCGGATGTTTATCCAGCACCCAAATGATTCCTTCATTTCAGCAGATTTCATCCGCCAGTATGGCCTACGTGAGGGCATGCAGGTCAAGGGTGTGGCCCAAAAGGGCCAACGTGGGCTTCAGATCACCTCTGTCGCCGAAGTGAACGGACGTGCGCCTGAAGCCATGCGCGACCTGCCTTTATTTGAAGAACTGAAGGCAACGAACCCGACCAAAAAGATTCAACTTGAGACGACCAAAGATCGCCTAACCACACGTGTGATTGACATGTTTACCCCCGTGGGACGTGGGCAGCGTGGCCTCATCGTGGCTCCCCCACGTGCGGGTAAGACTACCATGCTCCAGCACATCGCTGAAGCCGTCGTGGCCAATCATCCTGGCATGCATCTCATGATCCTGCTGGTGGATGAGCGCCCTGAAGAAGTGACTGAATTCAAGCGCATCCTGCCGAAGGCGGAAATCTATGCCAGCTCGAACGATCAGGACATCAAGAGCCACACCCGCATTGCCGCTTTTGCGGTGGAGCGTGCGAAGCGCCTAGTGGAATGCGGTGAGCATGTGTTCATGCTCATGGACTCCATCACCCGTCTGGCGCGTGCCTTTAATAACGCCAAGCAGGGCGGTGCCACCATGAGTGGTGGTATGGGCGTAGGGGCCATGGAGATTCCTCGTCGTCTCTTTGCTGCTGCGCGAAATACTCGTCAGGCAGGCAGCCTCACCGTTCTAGCCACCGCCTTGGTGGAAACGGGCAGTCGCATGGACGACCTCATTTTCCAGGAGTTTAAAGGCACTGGGAACATGGAGTTGGTACTGGATCGTAAAATTGCCGAACAATTTTATTATCCCGCCGTGAACATCTTCAAGTCGGGCACTCGCCGTGAAGAACTGCTGCTACAACCCTTCCAACTGGACAAGATTCACATGCTGCGCCGTGGCCTCGCCGGGCATAAGCCGATTGATGCCATTCAGCGCGTACTGACTCTCATGGAGCGCTACCCGAGCAATGCGCAGATGCTGGTGGATCTACCCAACAAGAGTTAGCTCTGACCGTTTTGGCTGAATGAATGTCCGCGGACCCAGGTGAAAACCTGGGTCCGTTTCGTTAGGGCGTAAGCGATGTCTTTTTCTCACGCTCTCCTTCTTTTTATGCCATAGTTGCAGGCCCGTGATTCAGCACCTCTACGTCCATATTCCTTTTTGCCACCGCATCTGCCCCTACTGCTCTTTTTACAAGCATCAGCACGGCAATACGGACATGGCAGGGTTTGTTGAAGCGGTGCTGGCTGAAGCACGCCGCGAGCAGGCCCTCCGTGAGCTAGATCTCCGCACCGTCTATTTCGGCGGCGGCACGCCTACGGCACTGAGCGAAAAACATTTGGAGCGTTTGCTTTCGGGGTTGCGAGAGATTTTCGATTTCTCCCGTGTCACAGAATACACCAGCGAGGTAAATCCGCGCACCATTACCGCGAGCAAAGCCGCCATGATGCGCAGCCAGGGCGTTTCCCGGATCAGTCTCGGAATCCAGGCCTGGGATGAGCCGACGCTGAAGATCTTGGGGCGCGATCATGCCCCAGCGGATGCCGAGGAAACCTACCAACTTTTGCGCGGAGCCGGTTTTGACAGCGTCAGCCTTGACCTCATGTTCTCGATACCTGGGCAGAGCCTGCAAACCTGGACGGAAACGGTGGAAAAAACTATTTCCCTCCAGCCTGACCATATCTCGGCCTACAATCTGAACTACGAGGAGGACACGGAGTTCTTCCAGCGCCTCCGCAAAGGTCAATATCAAGAAGATGAAGGCCGCGATGCCGAGTTTTTTTATCGAGCGCTGGATCGTCTAGAAGCTGCTGGCTATCAGCATTACGAAATTAGCAATTACGCAAAGCCTGGTTTCCGCTCCATCCACAATGAGAGTTATTGGTTAGGCGAGGAATACCTGGGCCTGGGCCCCAGTGCCTACTCCACAGCCGCAGGTCAGCGCTGGCAGAACATCCCTGACACGGCTCGCTACATGGAGCTCATCCAGGCGGGGCAGGGGACCGCGCAACCTGGGGAAGAATTGACTGAAGACCGTCGCCGCACCGAGCGTTTTGGCCTGGAGCTACGCACCATCCGTGGTCTCCCCACTGAACTGGTGCAGCCTGAGCAAGAACGCATGCTGGCCACCCTGGAAAATGAAGGCCTGCTCATTCTCAAAAACGGTCACATCATCCTCACTCGTGAGGGCAAGCCGCTGGTGGATTCCATCGCCGTAGCCCTTATGGGTTAGAGTGGACGAAGGAGCTTTGATCTGAGTTTAAAGTGGGATTTTGCCCAGCTCTCCACACTTCCACGCGGCTGCGAATGTGGTTTTGCAGTGGTAAACGGCTGCAAATCAGTTAAAGACACGGCCCTATTATTCGTCTGACCATGCAACCTGCCCCTGAACATACCGAATCCGAGCTGCTTCAATTTCGCCGTCACAAGCTGGAGGAGCTCCAGAAACGTGGCATTGCAGCCTTCGGTGGCAAGTTTGATGTGACTCATGCTCCAGGCACTCTAAAGGCAACTTTCACGGAGGGGCTGGATGTTCGCATCGCAGGCCGCATTCTTTCTCGCCGCCAGATGGGCAAAGCCACCTTCTTTGATATTGGTGACATTACTGGTCGCATCCAGTGCTACCTGAGTAAAAACGATGTGGGTGATGAAGCCTACGACCTCTTTGTCCACCAGATTGACATTGGTGACTTTGTCGCCATTGAGGGTCTGAGCTTTGTCACCAAAAAGGGAGAAAACTCTATCCACGTGAAGACTTTCACACCGATGAGCAAGGCCCTCCGTCCATTGCCAGACAAATGGCATGGCATTGCTGATCGCGAGATCAAGTATCGCCAACGTTACCTGGACCTGATTTCTAATGAGCAGAGCCGTGAAATCTTTGTGACTCGCAGCAAGATGGTGGCGGAAATCCGCAGCTTCCTCAACGGACGCGATTTCCTCGAGGTGGAGACTCCGATGATGCAGGACGTCCCAGGCGGCGCCGCTGCCAGACCCTTTGAGACCTATTTCAATGCGCTGGACCAGAAAATGTACCTGCGGATCGCTCCAGAACTTTATCTGAAAAGGCTGCTCGTGGGTGGTTTCACCAAGGTGTATGAACTGAATCGCAACTTTCGCAACGAAGGCGTGAGTCGCCGTCACAACCCAGAGTTCACCATGCTCGAGGCCTATTGGGCCTACTCTGATTTCGAGCAGATGGCCGATCTGGTGGAAAGCCTCGTCTGCCACCTGGCGGAGAAATTCTGTGGGGGCCTCAAAATCAAGCGCAATCGCGTCACGGAAATCCGCGCCATTCTGTTCATGATTCCTCGGCTTGTTCAGGAGCATTCCCTCGTGCTTTCTGCCGAAGCGAATGCAGAGTTCCAGGCCGTCATTGCCATGGCCCACAAGGCTCTCAATGAACTGGATCATGAAAAAGCCTCTGCAATCGCTCAAACCGCAAGGACCGAGTTGGGCCGCTTCTTAGGCCTTTGTGAAAACGATCTGAATCCTGGGCAAAAGGGTTTCTTTGACGCCATGCTGGCCAAGTTGGACACCCTTAGCGAAGACGCTTTCATTGACCTCAGCCGTCCCTGGAAGCGCACACCTTATCGCGACCTCATCAAAGGTGCGGTGGGGGATGACTGGTTTAGCCTCAGCAAGGAGGCTAAGGTGGCGCGCGCTCAGGGCCTGGGTGTGCATGAGATCCACGCCGGAGATGAGCACTATGAGCTGGATCAAAAGATCTTTGAAAAGCTTGTGGAGGAAAAAAGCTTTAACCCACTCTTCGTAACCCACGTGCCCAAGGAACTGGTGCCACTGGCCAAGCAGAACACGGCAGATGACTCCGTGGTGGATGTCTATGAGCTGGTGATCAATGGCCAGGAAATCAGCCCCGGTTATTCGGAGCTGAACGACCCCATCGTCCAGCGTCAGCGCCTGGAGCACCAAGCCGGGGAAGAGATCCAGAAGATTGATGAAGAGTTCATTCTGGCTCTGGAGCACGGCATGCCGCCAGCAGGGGGCATCGGCATTGGCATTGACCGCCTCATTATGATGCTGACTGGGGCCGAAAGCATTCGTGATGTGGTCCTTTTCCCTCAGTTGAAGCGTAAAGCTGACTAACCATTGATTCTCCTTGGTGGCGATTGATCGTATCGTCACCAAGGTTTAACTTGGCGTTAGACGGAGCTGTAGAGATAACCAAAAGCATCGTGAGCAAACACCATCATCACCACCACGACGGCTGCGTGCGCCTGGAACCGGAAAAGCTCCTGCGTGACTCCATGGAGCGTGCCCGTGAATCTGGGCTACGCCGCACAAAAGCCTTGGAGGATGTGCTCTCCATCCTCATCCACGCCTGTCAACCGCTGACGCTGGCGGATATCGCCGAGTCTGAGCACCTGGGCAGTGGTGCGGATAAAGCCACCGTCTATCGACTGCTCATGAAGCTGGAGGAACGCACCCTCATCCGTCGGTTAGGCCTGCATGATCGCGCGGCCTATTACACGATGATTCTTCCTGGTGAGCATAATGATTACTTGATCTGCAATGACTGCGGCAGAATCGAAAAACTGGATATTTCCTGCCCAGTTCAGGCGCTGGAAAAGCAAATCGCTAAAAAATCCGGCTTCAAAAAGCTTTACCATGAACTGGAGTTCTTCGGTCAGTGCCCAGATTGCGCCCAATAAAAGGCTTCTGAGACAGTTTTCGGCGGATCAAAGCCATCTCGAACAGAGGTGGCTTTGTTGTAATCGGGCAGGGAAGGGGAGAGCAATGAGTCCGCCTAACCTAATTTTAGTGTCAATAACTCAGAGCTTCTGGCCATTGTCATCTTGGCCACGAAAACCTGAATATTGGGTGTTTCTTGCATGTCTACATTTGGCGGGTGCGGCTGGAATGCCCATTTTACAGGGATTGGGGAAGGGAATAACAAAAAGCACTTCAAGACTCAGTGAATCCATAAGAACTGTGGAAGTGGCGCATTTGTTAAGTTATCCTAGACAATTACTTGTGAAAAACTTCACAAAGACATGAAAAAGATCTTGCACAAAAGAGGATCTAACCCAAAGTGCCCGCTCCCCGGCCCAAGCACTCCCCGTGAGTGCTGGCTAATGATTCACGAGAGTGAGTCTTTGCTATCGGAGCAGTGAACCGGAAAAACACTGTGCTAAACCCTCTTGAGGGTGGTTGCACTGTCTTCTTCTGATTCCATGCCCTCTGCGGCCATCAAGGAACGGAATATTTTTCAGACCATGCCCACCATCAATCAACTCGTCAGACACGGCCGCAAAGATAAAGCGGTGAAGTCGAAGTCGCCTGCGCTTGAAAGCTGCCCGCAGCGTCGCGGCGTTTGCCTTCAGGTCATGACCCGCACGCCTAAAAAGCCAAACTCGGCTTTGCGTAAGGTTGCCAAAGTTCGCCTGACGAACGGCTTCGAAGTTATCGCTTACATCGGTGGTGAAGGCCACAACCTCCAGGAACACAGCATCGTGCTGGTTCGCGGTGGTCGTGTGAAGGATTTGCCGGGTGTTCGTTATCACATTGTTCGCGGTACTCTGGACTGCTTGGGTGTGGACAAGCGCCGTCGTGGCCGTTCCAAGTATGGTGCTAAGCGTCCGAAGAAGGGTGCTGCTGCTGCCGCTCCTGCCAAAGGCAAGAAGTAAGCCTTCGTTGAATTTACCCCTCCTTTAAGCCCACCTCGTCCCCTTACCCGTTATGGCCCGCAGAAAACGCGTTTACGACAAGCCTGTTCACAAAGACTCTCGCTATGATAGCGAGCTTGTGGCTCACCTCATTGCCCGCGTCATGCAGAGCGGCAAAAAGTCTCTCGCTGAGCGCATTGTATATGCAGCCATCGAGCAGCTGAATGAGAAAACCGATTCCATTGATCCTTTGGATCTTTTCAATCGTGCGATCGAAAACGCTAAGCCTAAGGTTGAGGTAAAAGCTCGCCGCGTGGGTGGTGCTACTTACCAGGTTCCTCTGGAAGTGAATCAGTCTCGCTCTGAGTCTCTGGCCATGCGCTGGATTGTTGGTTATGCTCGTGGTCGCAAGGGTGTCCCAATGCACCGTGCGCTGGCAAATGAGCTCAAGGAAGCCTCCACTGGGCAGGGTTCCGCAGTCCGTAAGCGTGACGACGTTCATAAGCAGGCTCAGGCCAACCGCGCGTTCGCTCACTTCCGCTTCTAATCGCGGTTATTCCCATCACGCTGCTCGCTCACACCACACTTCTTCTGTCACATGTCGAATCCTAACTCCCCCAGCCGCGAATATCCTCTGGAGCGCACCCGTAACATCGGGATCTGTGCTCACATTGACGCGGGCAAGACCACTCTGACTGAGCGTATCCTGTTTTACACAGGGATGATTCACAGAATTGGTGAAGTTCATGATGGCGCTGCTACCACCGACTGGATGGAGCAGGAAAAAGAGCGTGGCATCACCATCACTTCCGCCGCTGTAACAGCTCGCTGGAAACAGCTTAAAGAAGAGGGTATCTTCAAGCTGCGTGAGAATGAAGACATGCGTGTCAACATCATTGACACCCCAGGGCACGTGGATTTCACCGCCGAAGTCGAGCGCTCTCTTCGTGTTCTGGATGGTGCAATTTTCGTTCTATGCGGTGTGGCAGGTGTGCAGCCGCAGTCCGAGACAGTCTATCGTCAGGCTGAAAAATACAGCGTTCCTCGTATCGCTTTCGTTAATAAGATGGACCGCACGGGTGCCAACTTTGAAAACGTTGTCAAAGATGTCCGTGAAAAACTGGGGGCCAATGCCTGGCCAATCCTGATTCCGATTGGTGCTGAAGATAATTTGTCTGGCCAGATTGACGTGGTGAACCAGAAAGCCATCATTTACAATGATGATGACCGTTTCGGTTCTACTTACAAAGTTCGTGACCTTGAAGGCGCTGAAATTGCCAAAGCAAAAGAAGCCTACGAAGGTCTGTTGGATCAAGTTTGCAGCCACGATGAAGAAATTGGCATGATGTTCCTCGAAGAACAGCCGATTTCCATTCAGCAGCTCAAAGAAGGCCTTCGCCGTTGCGTGATTGCCAACAAGATCATCCCAATGGCGGGTGGTTCGGCATTCAAGAACAAAGGTGTTCAGTATTTGATCGATGCTGTCATCGACTACCTTCCGGGACCTCTCGACATTGAGCCTCAGAAAGGCCATGTCATTGACGAGCCTGAAAATGAAATCGAGGCGATCCCGGATGACAATGGTAAGTTCATTGCTCTTGGCTTTAAACTTTGGTCTGACAAGTTCGGTCGTTTGGTTTTCTTCCGCGTTTACTCCGGCTGTGTCCGTAAAGGTGACACTATCTACAACCCACGTACCCGTAAGTCTGAGCGCGTTGGCCGTTTGATTCAGATTCAGGCCAGCGTCCACAAGGACATTGATTGCTGTTACTCCGGTGATATCGCTGCTCTCGTTGGTGTGAAAGATGTGCGCACTGGTGACACATTCTGCGATGAAAGCCTGGATGTTCTTCTCGAGCCTCCAACCTTCCCTGAGCCTGTGATCTCCATGGCTGTTGAGCCGAAGACTAAGGGTGACCAGGAAAAAATGGGCAATGCTCTGCAGCGCCTTTCTGAAGAGGATCCAACCTTTTTCGTCAAGACAGACGAAGAGACTGGCCAGACCATCATTGCTGGCATGGGTGAGCTTCACCTTGAAATTCTTTGCGATCGCCTCAAGCGTGAGCACAAAGTGGAAACCAACACAGGTAAGCCACAGATCGCCTACCGTGAGACACTCACACAGGAAGCCGATGGCGATGGCAAGCTTGTCAAGCAGTCTGGTGGTCGTGGTCAGTATGGTCACGTGGTGATCAAGGTCCGTCCTGGTGAAAAAGGTTCTGGTATCGTTGTCGAAAACAAGACTGTTGGCGGCAGCATTCCGAAAGAGTTCATCAACCCATCTAAAGCTGGTTGTATCGAAGCAGCTCTGAATGGCATCATCGCCGGTTATCCCGTGATCGATATGCATATTGATCTGGTGGATGGTTCCAGTCACGATGTGGACTCCAACGAAAACGCTTTCAAGATGGCGGCTATTTTCGCCGTCAAAGATGCTCTGAAAAAAGCTAAGTGCATCCTCCTTGAGCCAATCATGGCTGTTGAAGCTTCTACGCCAGAAGATTATCAAGGTGATATCATGGGTGACCTTAACCGTCGCCGTGGTAAGATCCAGGGTATTGATACCCGCGGTACGACTGCCATCATCCGTGCCGAAGTGCCTCTGGCTGAGATGTTTGGTTACTCTACCACCATCCGCACCCTTTCTTCCGGTCGTGCTAGCTACTCCATGCAGCCTTCCCACTTCGAGCAGGTGCCACAGCAGATCGTTGAGCAGATCGTCGAGCAGCGCGGCGGTGCCAAGAACTAAGACCCTTTAAAAGATAACCATTCACGGACACACGCCATGAGCAATCAGAGAATCAGAATCCGCCTCCGCGCTTACGACTACCGCGTGCTTGATAAGAGCACTGCCGACATCGTAGAGACAGCGAAGCGCACGGGTGCCAAAGTGGCCGGCCCGATCCCTCTTCCGACCCGCATCGAGAAGTTTACCGTGAACCGTTCCCCGCACGTGGACAAAAAGTCCATGGACCAGTTCGAAATCCGTACCCACAAGCGTTTGCTTGACATCGTGGACCCAACATCCCGCACAGTGGATGAGCTGAAGAAGCTCAATCTCCCTTCCGGCGTGGACATCACGATCAAAATCTAGTTCCACTCTTCGAACGACCCCAAGAGGTAAATCACTATGTCTTTAGGATTGATTGGCAAAAAAATCGGCATGACGAAAGTCTATACCGACAAAGGCGAAGCCATCGCCGTCACAGTTGTGGATGTTAGCGGAAACGCTTTGGTCCAGGTGAAACAGGCATCCGGTAAGGATGGTTACAGTGCAGTTCAGCTTGGTTATGATGACCAGAAGGAAAGCCGCATGACCAAGCCGGTGCTGGGCCACTTCAAGAAGCATGGCGTCGCCCCCAAACGCATCATCAAGGAATTCCGTGTGACTTCTGATGATCAGCTCCCTGCTGCTGATGCAAAAATCGATGCTAGCCTTTTCAGCCCTGGTCAGTGGGTGGACGTGATCGGGACGACCAAGGGTAAAGGTTTCCAAGGCGTTGTGAAACGTTGGAACTTTGCTGGTCAACCGCAAACGCACGGTTCCATGATGCATCGTCGTCCAGGTTCCATTGGTTGCCGCTTGACCCCAGGTCTTGTTTGGAAAAACCAGAAGATGCCAGGTCATGACGGTGTGGATCGTGTGACCACCCAGAATTTGAAAGTCATCCAGAGCCGTCCTGAAGAAGGCGTGCTTCTCATCAGCGGAGCTATTCCTGGTAACAAAGGCAGCATCGTCGTGGTGCGCCCTGCCAAGAAAAAGCTTGCTCCAGCCAAGTAACCCCGAGGAATTGAATCATGTCAGCAACCGTACTTTCCACTGAAAGCGCCAAGCAGGCCAGCTTGAACCTCGTTGAGGGTCATCAGGGCAAGCAAGCACTTAACGACGTCCTCGTCGCCTACCGCGCCAACCGTCGCCAGGGTAACGCCCACACTAAATCCCGCGCAGAAGTTTCCGGCTCCGGCTCGAAACTCTGGAATCAGAAGGGCACTGGTAATGCTCGTATGGGCAGCAAGCGCTCCCCAATCTGGTCTGGTGGTGGTGTCGTCTTCGGTCCAAAGACCCGCGATTGGTCCAAGAAGACCACCAAGAACGTTCGTAAGCTCGCCTTCCGCACGGCTCTTACTGCCCGCATTACTGATGGTGGTATCTCCACTATCCCAAGCTTTGCCGTCAGTGACGGCAAGACCAAAAGTTTCGTGAGTGCCGTTTCGGCTCTCTCCACCGCTAAGAAGACTCTGATCGTCGGCGCGTTCGACGAACTGACCTTCCGCTCCGCACGCAACGTGCAGAATGTCCAGCTCATTTCCGCTGAAGAGGTCAATGCAGAACATCTGCTGCTTTATCCGCAGGTTCTGGTGATCGCTGACTCTCTCCCAATCCTTGCCCGGAGGACTGCAGTCTAATATGAAAGATCCGCAAACGATCATCCAAACGATCCGTCTCACTGAGAAAGCCACGATGCTTGGCGAAACGAACAATGAATATGTGTTCGTCGTCCATCCAAGGGCCAACAAGCTTGAGATTAAGCAAGCGGTTGAAAAACACTTCGGCAAGAAAGTTGAAGCTGTCCGCACCGCCAACTATGCAGGCAAAGCCCGTCGCGAACGTCGTGCTGATTCTGGCCGCACCAATCACTGGAAAAAGGCCATCGTGCGTCTGAAAGACGGCGAGCGCATCGACCTCGTGTAATCCTCAATTTCGGTAACCCTTTAAACAGAAAGACGCAGAGCCATGGCGCTGAAAACTTTCAAGCCTAATACCCCGTCCAATCGCTACAAGGAGTGGAACTCCTTTGAGGAGATCACTAAGGACACCCCGCAGCGCAGCCTCACCGTTGCTCTTCGTAAGTCCGGCGGTCGCAATAACACTGGTCGTATCACGACTCGCCACATTGGTGGTGGTCATGAGCGCCGCTACCGTTTGATTGATTTCAAACGTGTCCGCCGTGATGAAGCCGCTAAAGTGATTGCTATCGAATACGATCCTAATCGCTCCGCACGTATTGCACTTGTGGAATACAAGGACGGCCAACGCGCCTACATCCTTGCTCCAAACAACCTCCAGGTGGGTGCAAGTGTGATGGCAGGTGAAAAGGCTGCTCCAGATGTTGGCAATGCCCTTCCTCTGCGCAAAATCCCTCTTGGAACTTCTATCCACAATGTGGAATTGACTCAGGGTCGTGGTGGCGTTGCCGCCCGCGCTGCTGGTCAGGCTGCCATCCTCTCCAACCGTGAAGGTGAATACGCCCTGGTGCGAATGCCTTCTGGCGAAATTCGCAAGATTCACGCTGAGTGCTACGCGACGATCGGTCAGGTCGGCAACACAGAGCACATGAATGTGGTTTCCGGTAAGGCTGGCCGCACACGCTGGCAAGGCACCCGCCCAACCGTCCGTGGTATGTGTATGAACCCGATTGACCACCCGAACGGTGGTGGTGAAGGTCGTTCCAAGTCCGGTGGTGGTCGTCAGCACCTTCTCAGCCCTTGGGGTCATGCGAAGGGTGAGAAGACCCGCAACAAGAAGAAAGCGACGAACAAGTTGATTGTTCAGACTCGCCACGCCAAGAAGTAACCTCTTTTCCGAATCCTGATTCAATAGCCCTATGGCACGCTCACTCAAAAAAGGACCTTTTGTCCAGCAAGCCCTGCTCGACAAAGTGGACAAGCTCAACGACGCGGGACAAAAGCGCCCGGTGAAAACCTGGGCTCGCAGTTCGATGATCACTCCTGACCTTGTCGGTCACACCTTCTTGGTGCACAACGGTAAGGACTTCGTGAGCGTTTACGTCACGGAAAACATGGTGGGACACCGTCTCGGCGAATTCGCTTTGACTCGTATATTCAAGGGCCATGGCGCGCATACCGTGAAGGCTGCTAAGTAATCTTTAAAAGCGCATCGTTTACTTCTGAATTTCATGTTTTCTCGTCTTCATCACCATCTAGCCCGGCGCGCTTCGCTGCTTTTTGCAGCGGTGGCAGTGTTAGGTGGTGCGCAGGCGCAGACAGCTTTTGAAGTTCAGGAGTTGAACATGACTTTGCAGGTTGCTGCTCAGAAGATTCAAGCTCTGGAAGCCCAGGTAGCGGCTTCAAAAGACAAAACCGATGCACTGACGCAAAGCGCGGCTGCTGCAAACCAGGAAGCCAACGAGCTCAAAGATCGCTATGAGAGACTTCGTAGTCTCCTTGAAGGTCTTGGCATCGCGGCTCTGGAAAACTCAACCGATCAGACGCAGGGGCGTCTGCTCTCTTCTCTTAGCGATCTTCGGATTGCTGAAACTTCTCGACAAAAGCTGGCTGACAGCTTGATGGAGCTAGCCGAGGCCTCTCTGCAGTTCGCTAAAACGGTGCAAACACCGGATGCAGCTTCCAGTGACCGCCTTTCGAAGGCTCTTTCTAAAGCTGAAGCAGTTCTTACTGCGGCAGCAACCCCTAGCAGCGAAGCTTCTAGTGAGCCCGCTAATCTGCAAGACGCTCGCATTGTAAGTCTTAAGCCAGATCTTGGCATTGCCGTTTTGTCAGTTGGATCCCGTGATGGCGTAAAGCCTGGGATGCCATTTGAAATTTATCGCGAGGACAAACCCATCGCAAAAATCCTCGTCACTGAAGTGCGCAGCTCTGTAAGCGGTGCAGTGGTTCAGGAGTTAGCAAACGCAGCTGATCCGGTGAAGGTCGGAGACAGAGGCAAAGTGGATATCAACAGATCATTCTAAGGTTATGGAAGTGCGTTCAATCTATAAATACGCCCGCATCTCGTCGCAGAAGGCGCGTCAAGTCACACGGGCAATCACCGGTATGCCGGTGTCACAAGCTCTCAGCGTTCTCGACTTCACTCCGAAGAAGGCAGCGTTCCTTGTGGGCAAAGTTCTTCGTTCGGCAGTCGCCAACGCAGAAAACAATCATGAACTGGATGCCGATGAACTCGTCGTCCGCAGTGCCGTCGCTACTCCAGGGCCAGCCCTGAAGCGCATCACGCCACGTGCACGCGGTTCTGCATCTCCAATCAAAAAACGCATGACACACATTACCGTCGTGCTCGGCGCCAAACCGGAAGAGGCTGAAAAGCCTGTCCGTAAAAATCGGTCTGCTAAGGCCAAAGTCGCCGCCGAATAATCACTCAGACACCACACACTGATTTATGGGACAGAAAGTTAATCCAATCGGCTTCCGCCTCGCGGTCTCTAAAGACTGGCGCTCTAAGTGGTACGCTCCTGAGAAAGAATACGCTGATGCTCTGCACAGCGACCTTGCTATCCGCAAGTACCTCAAGGAAAAGCTCATGCAGGCAGCCTTGTCGAAGATCATCATTGAACGCGCCTGGAACCAGGTCCGCGTGACTCTTCACACAGCCCGCCCAGGTCTTGTGATCGGCCGTAAAGGCCAGGAGATCGAAGTGATGAGCCAGAAGGTCTCTGAAATGTGTGGTGGCAAGCAGGTGAAGATTGACATCTTCGAAATCAAGCAGCCAGAACTTGATGCTCAGCTTATTGCTGAAAGCGTTGCTGTTCAGCTTGAACGCCGTATTTCTTTCCGCCGTGCAATGAAGCG
The DNA here is from genome assembly GCF_014203045.1 of Prosthecobacter dejongeii. Classification (NCBI taxonomy): domain Bacteria; kingdom Pseudomonadati; phylum Verrucomicrobiota; class Verrucomicrobiia; order Verrucomicrobiales; family Verrucomicrobiaceae; genus Prosthecobacter; species Prosthecobacter dejongeii. Next base: position 75,232 of record NZ_JACHIF010000011.1, on the reverse strand, counting down.
TGCTGTGCAGACCGCTATGGATATGGGTGGCGAAGGCATTCGTATCCGTGTTGCCGGACGTCTCGGTGGTGCTGACATTGCTCGCGCTGAGCAGTATCGCCAGGGTAAGGTACCTCTTCAGACGCTGCGTATCCCGATTGATTATGGCTTCACTGAAGCTCGCACGGTTTACGGTATCATCGGAGTTAAAGTTTGGATGAATCGTGGCAACGCTCCTGAAAACACCACACCTCGCAACGACCGCCGCCGTGAGCGTGGTGATCGTGGTGGTGACCGCAACAGCGGTGGTGGTGGCGCCGGCGGCATCGGACGCCGCGGTGGTGAGCGCTCCGGCCCCCCACGTTATCAACAGGGAGGCCAGTCCTCCTACCAGCAGTCCCAGGCTCCAGCTCCTCAGCCAGAAGCCGCTCCTGCCGCAGCTCAGTAATTTTCAAAGTAACCCCCTTTTCAGGATTCCCAACAGGAGTTGACCTATGGCCCTTCTTCCAAGTCGTGTAAAACATCGCAAGACCCAGCGTGGTAGCCGCTCTGGCACCGCATCCCGTGGCAACAAACTCGACTTCGGTGAGTTTGGATTGCAGACACTGGATCGTGGCTGGATCAAAAACAATCAGATCGAAGCTTGCCGTGTTGCGATCAACCGTTTCCTCAAGCGTAAAGGCAAGGTGTTTATCCGCATTTTCCCTCACAAGCCAGTCACAGCCCGTCCACCTGAAACCCGAATGGGTAAAGGTAAAGGTTCTCCTGAATTTTGGGTGGCTGTGGTGCTTCCTGGTCACATGCTCTTTGAAATCTCCGGTGTGAACGAGGCTACTGCCCGTGAAGCCAGCCGTCTCGCGGCTAATAAACTTGGCCTGCGCACACGCTTCGTGAGCCGTGCCGCTTCCATCTAATTCCTCGCACCTGACCATCATGAAGATCAAAGAACTCCGTGAACTGTCTGTCGAAGAGCTCAACGCCCGTCGTCGTGAGCTGCGCCAGGAAATGCTGAACCTTCGTCTGCAACAGCAGAGCGGCCAGCTTGAAAACCCATCCCGCCTGAAAGTCCTTCGTCGTGAAGTGGCTCGCATTGAGACCGTCATCACGGATCGTGCTCATGCCGTCGCCAACAAGGCAGCTTAAGGCTCTACTGAAATCCCCCTGACCTTTTTCCAAAATCATGAGTGAGGCTACAACCGCAGAAGCGCAACCTATCAAAGCCCCCGTCCGCAAGGAACGTGTTGGCATGGTGGTTTCCGACAAGATGAACAAGACCATTGTGGTCGAGGTGGAGCGCCGCGTGCCACACCCACGTTTCAAGAAAATCATTCGCAAAACTTCCAAGTTCTATGCGCATGATGAAAGTGAACAGGCGAAAGTGGGTGACAAAGTGCTCATCGTCGAATGCCGCCCGCTGAGCAAGCTTAAGCGCTGGAACCTGGTCGAAGTGCAGAAGCACTAACCAGACTGAAACAGTTCAACCCATTCATCTGAGGAAGAAAAGTTATGTTGCAAATGGAGTCGTCAATTCCGGTGGCCGATAACACCGGTGCCCGAGTCGCCAAAATGATCGGCGTGCTCGGCAAGAAGAATACCCGTTTCGCTTACGTCGGTGATATCATCACTGCACACGTTCGTGAATCCACCCCGACCGCCAGCGTTAAAAAGGGCGAAGTCGTCCGCGCTGTGGTCGTGCGCACCGCTCACCCAATCCGCCGCAATGATGGCTCGATCCTCCGCTTCGACCGGAACGCAATCGTTATCATTGACAAAGACAACAATCCTAAAGGAACTCGCATCTTCGGTCCTGTAGCTCGTGAGCTGCGCGACAAAAACTTCATGAAGATCGTCTCCCTTGCCCCTGAAGTGCTATGAGCCAGATCAAGACCCACGTCAAAAAAGGCGACACTGTCGTCGTCACCTCCGGTGCCCATAAAGGTGCACAGGGCACCATCATCGAAGTGCAAACCGCTAAGAACCGTGTTCTTGTTGAAGGTGTACGCATGATTAAGAAGACTGTAAAGCCTTCTCAGGAGCGCCCAAACGGTGGTATTATCGAGCAAGAAGGCCCGATTCACATCTCCAACGTCAAACTTGCTGAAACAAAAGCAAAAACGACGAAGAAGACAGTTGCGAAGAAGAAGTAAGTCAACGAATATGCTCACCCCCTTTGTTTCGCGCCCCGTCTTCGCGTGGCCTGCAAAGGAAAGGAAGCTCAGCCAAATCTGATCCATGGAACCCCTGCTGCAAAAGCTCTATAAAGATACCGTTCGCGATGCGCTCAAAGCGCAGCTCGCTCTCGAAAACGTTCATCAAGTCCCTAAGCTTGAGAAGATTGTCATCAACTGCTCCGTTGGCTCCCAAGGTGAGCGCAAGCAGGCGATTGAAGATGCTGTTAACGAAGTGACTTTGATCACCGGTCAGAAGCCTGTCATTACTCTCTCGAAAAAGGCCATCGCCAACTTCAAATTGCGTGAAGGTGAGGCTGTCGGTGTGAAGGTGACTCTTCGTGGCACTCGCATGTATGACTTTTTGATGCGTTTGGTCAAGACAGCTGTGCCACGTATTCGTGACTTTCGCGGTGTTGCTCCAAAAGCTTTTGATGGCCGTGGCAATTACACTTTGGGCATCAGTGACCAGTCCATTTTCCCAGAGATCGAGCTCGACAAAGTCAAGCGCACCCTGGGTTTCGATATCACTTTCGTGACCTCGACCAATAGCGATGATCATGCGCGTGAATTGCTGCGCGCTCTCGGCATGCCTTTCCGTGGCAAAACCGCTCAGGCCAAGCCTGGTGAGTCCGCCGAAGCCGCCGCTTAATCCTAACAGCCGATATTCCGCGTCCCATGACTGACCCGATTTCCGATTTCCTTACCCGCATCCGCAATGCAGCCTCTGCTGGCCAGCAGGAAGTGTTCGTGCCCTTCTCTAAAATGAAGGCTGAGCTTTCCCGTATCTTGCAAGAAGAAGGCTACATCTGGAGCTACGAAGTGGATACGAAGGAGACCCATCCTCGTCTCAAACTGAAACTCAAGTACCAGGGCAAGTCCCCGGTCATCCGCAGCCTGACTCGTATCAGCAAGCCTGGTCTGCGTAAATATGTTGGCTCCACCGAGATCCCTCGCGTGCTCGGCGGCCTTGGCATCTCTATCCTGTCCACATCCCGCGGCATCATGACTGGTGCCCGTGCGAAGAAAGCCAAAGTGGGCGGCGAACTTCTGGCGCAAATCTGGTAACACGAGGATCATCATCATGTCACGAGTCGGTAAACAACCCATTTCTCTCCCGGACAAGGTCACCGTGCAGATCAGCGCCACTGGTGGCGTGGTCGTCGAAGGACCCAAGGGCAAACTCACCTGGACGCTCCCTGAGGGCGTTACAGTGACTAACGAAGGCAAAGAGCTTTCTGTCACACGTTCTAGCGAAGACCGCACAGTTCGCGCAATGCATGGCACCAGCCAGCGTTTGATCAGCAACATGATCGAAGGCGTAAGCAAGGGATACACAAAGAACCTTGAAATTCACGGCGTCGGTTTCCGCGCTGCGGTGAAGGGTAATGTGATTGACCTGAACTTGGGCCAGTCGCATCCGCGTCTCCATCCGATCCCAGCAGGTGTGAAAGTCACTGTGGCAGATAACACCAAGATCGCGATCGAAGGTATTGACAAGCAGGTCGTCGGGCAGCTCGCCGCTGATATCCGCGCCTATTACCCACCAGAGCCTTACAAGGCCAAAGGGGTTCGTTATGCAGGCGAGCAAATCCGCCGGAAGGCAGGCAAGAGTGTGAAGTAATAGGAGGAAAGTCATCATGGCAGCGAAGAACCGCAAACTTACCCGCTCGCGTATCCACGCGCGCATCCGCAAGACCCTCAGTGGCACTCCTCAGCGTCCACGTTTGGCAGTTTATTTTTCGAACTCCAACGTGTATGCTCAGCTGATTGACGACGTGGCAGGCAAGACCCTAGTGTCTGCTTCCACGAAGGAAAAAGGCTTTGGCGAAAGCCGCGCTAACAGCGTCACCGCCGCTAAGGTGGGGCAGACTGTGGCTGAGCGTGCTTTGGCAGCTAATATCACAGCCGTGGTTTTCGATCGCGGTGGCTTCACCTACCACGGCAAAGTGAAAGCGCTTGCCGACGCCGCCCGCGAAAAAGGTTTGAAATTCTAATCTCGACGAATCCCATTTATGGCAGCAGCTACATTCAGTCCCGCTAACGGCGAATCCTCTGGCGATTCCCGCCCGGACTCCATTGAAAAAGTGGTGCACATCAATCGATGCGCCAAGGTCGTTAAAGGTGGTCGTCGTTTCAGTTTCTCCGCACTTGTCGTCGCTGGTGACCAGCAGGGCAAAGTGGGTTGGGGTTTTGGTAAAGCTAACGAAGTCGCAGATGCGATCAAGAAGGCGACTGAAGCTTCCCGCAAGAATATGAATCGCGTTCACCTGAATAATAACACGATCCCTCATGAAGTGATCGGTGAACACGGTGGTGGTTGCATCATGCTTAAGCCTGCAACTCCTGGTACTGGCATCATTGCTGGTGGTGGAGCCCGCGCTGTGCTGGAAGCCGCTGGTGTGAAAGACGTGATCGGCAAGTCGCTAGGTTCCAGCAATCACGCCAACGTTGTCAAGGCCACCCTGGCTGCTCTCGGCGCCCTGCGTCCGAAAGACGAAATCCTGCGTGCTCGCGGTAAAGAGATCAAAGAGAAGAAAGCTCTGTAATTGATCCCCAAGTTCAAAGTTTAATTTTCAAATCAGTATGCAACTCCAAGACGTCAAACCTCGCCCAGGGGCGAAAAAGCGCCGCAAGCGTATCGGGTGCGGTGAAAGCTCCGGCCACGGCAAGACTTCCTGTAAAGGACACAAGGGTCAAAAAGCCCGTGCAGGTGCCGGTATCCGTCCAGGCTTCGAAGGTGGCCAGATGCCTCTTCACCGTCGTCTCCCCAAAAAGGGTTTCAGCAATGCTCAGTTCCGCGATGTCTATGAAGTCGTGAACGTGAGTGCTTTGAATGCCTTCGAAGACGGCACGGTGATCAATGAAGTTCTGCTTCGTGAGAGCAACATTGTTAACCGTAACTGCGATGCGATTAAGATCCTGGGTTCTGGTGACCTCAGCCGCAAGCTGACCATCGAAATCAAGAATGTCAGCGCCTCGGCCCGCGAGAAGATCGAGAAGGCTGGCGGCTCAGTCGCAGCTTGATCATTTAAGATCTAACTCAACCCGTCAGCGGGCCAGTCACCAATCAACCTTTTCGGTTGTTAGATGGCTAGGCCCGCTTTCTTATACTCCCCTTTCTCATGATTTCTGCTTTTGCTAACAGCTTCAAAGTCCCAGACCTGCGTTCCCGAATTCTGTTCACGCTGGCGATGATCGTCATCGTCCGCATCGGTGCTTCTATCACCCTTCCAGGGGTAGATGTCACTGTGCTGGATGAGTGGATCAAAACTCGCACAGCGGACGCCGGTTCAGGTGCTGCTCAAGTGGCTGCGTTGCTGAATGTGTTCAGTGGCGGTGGCCTGCAAAACTGTGCCATCTTTGCTCTGGGCATTATGCCCTACATCAGCGCATCAATCATGTTACAGCTCCTTACTGCTGTGGTGCCACGTTTGAGTAAGATGGCTCGAGAAGATGGTGGACGGCAGAAGATCACACAATATACGCGAATCGCGACGATCGTGCTTTGCCTTTTCCAGGGTTATTTGCTGGCGCAGTCATTGCAAAATCCAGGTCAAAATATTTTCTTGGGCGGGCTGAATGAGACGATTGAGCGTCTTCAGCGTCCTTTGGTTCCTGACTTTGGCTTTTGGAGCTTTGTGTTTCCTTCAGTGATCACGATTACAGCAGGAACGATGTTGATGATGTGGTTGGGAGAAATGATCACCGACCGGGGGATTGGTAACGGAGTCTCTTTGCTGATCTGTGTGAACATCGTCTCGGATCTTCCTGGTGCGATGGTGCAGGTGTGGCAGACCTACGTAGGTAACGTGGATGGTGACATGAGTAAGCCCGCTACCTTGGTGCTCCTCCTGGCGTTTATGATCCTGGTGATCGCTGGTGTGATTGCGCTGACCCAGGCGACGCGTAGAATCGTCATTCAGTACGCTAAGCGCGTGGTGGGCCGCAAGGTCTATGGTGGTCAGACTCAGTATCTGCCTCTGAAGATCAATTATTCTGGTGTGATGCCGATTATTTTCGCCCAGGCAATCTTGCTTTTCCCATCTTCCATCATCGCTTCGATGTTCCCTGATGTGGGTTGGGTGCAGCGCTTTTCTCAGGCGATTGCTTCCGGCTGGATCTATTATGGTCTTTCTGCAGCTCTGATTTTCTTCTTTAGTTATTTCTGGGTAGCGACCATGTTCCAGCCAACCCAGATCTCTGAAGATCTCAAGAAGAGTGGCGGTTACATCCCTGGCATTCGTCCAGGTAAGCCGACGGCTGATTTCTTGGATTTCACGATGAGCCGCCTGACTTTTGCGGGGGCCATCTTCCTGACGGCTCTTTATGTCATGCCTGGTGTCATTAGTGCCTTGCTGGGCATCGCACCTCAGACGGCGCAGTTTTTCGGTGGCACCAGCCTTCTCATTTTGGTGGGTGTTGTCCTGGACGTGATGCGTCAGATCGAAACTCACTTGCTCAAGAGCCACTATGATGGCTTCCTGAAGAAGGGTCGTATTCGTGGCCGCTTTGATCGGATGCAGCAGACTGGTGAAGTGGCCAACCCGACCACCGTTGCCGTTCTTTGGACCGGTATCGCCCTGATCACTCTTTTGGGAGTGGCTTGGCTGATCTACAACAAAGGCATGTGATTTGATCCATGGGACTCCTCAGCAGTAGCAAAATTCCGATCCGCCACGGCGTTCAGCAACAGGGGATTCGCGAAGCCTGTCAAATGGCCCGTGATATCCTTTTGAAGACGGCAGCTCAGGCTCATGTCGGTGTGACCACTGGAGAAGTGGATCGGTTTGCGGCTGCTGAGATGAAAGCCCGTGGATGTAAAAGTGCCTTTCTAGGCTACAGGAAGTTTCCTGGGCACATTTGTATCTCGATCAATGAGGAGGTGGTTCATGGCATCGGTGGGCCACGTGTCATTCAAGATGGCGATATTGTGAAAATCGATGTCGGGATTGAATACAATGGCTGGATTGGTGATAACGCTCTCACCGTTCCTATGGGTAATGTTGCCAAAGAAACGTTGCATCTGTTAGCGGCCACGGAGGAGTCTTTGCATGCAGCTATCAGGCACGCACGTGATGGTTGGATGCTAGGTGACCTTTGCGCTTCGGTTGAGGAGCACGTGATTCAGTATGGTTACACGGTTGTCCGTGAGTTTGTGGGTCATGGTGTTGGGCGGAAGCTTCATGAAGAGCCCCAAATCCCGAATTACGGAACGAAAGGGGATCGTCCCCGTCTGAAATCCGGGATGACGTTGGCTATCGAACCTATGATCAATATGGGAACGGGCAAAACACGAGTCCTTTCCGATAATTGGACAGCGATTACTCAGGATCGTAAACCGAGTGCTCATTTCGAGCATGTTGTTTTGGTGACAGATAAAGAGCCTGAGATCCTGACATTCCGCAAGCGCATGTTCCCAAAGGGAGTCAATGATTTGACACCCTTACCTGTGAGTGAGTTGTTCTGATTCATTTGTATTTTCCAAAAAGGCCCTCATTCAGAGGGCTTTTTTTTATTCAATGGTACTGACAGGGCTCTATGAGCTTCTTATTTACTGAACACTTTTCTTGTCATCGGATAGTCTCATGAAGGCCTGAGGAAAACGGAGGCCGAAGTGTTCGCTCCCTTCAGTTATCATACTGAGGTGGTGCTATAATTTAGACTAGATGGGTGGATTCTGTGATCGAACGAGAAGCTCTTTATTCATGGCTTTAATCGTCATGTCATGCCGCATGTTTTCAGTAGGATTTCACCGGCCAACTGAAAAAATAACAAGTTCTTCCCATTTTAAAAACCATATCCGAACATGGTGAAGGATGGTGATGACGTGAATATTTCTGCCAGTGGGATCTCGCCACCCTGATGAAAATCCGGATTATTTCTCCCGGCTGCACATCTGTGTGCTTCCTGCTTCTTTCACGCCTACATTGATGAATGATTGAGGTCACATTTGAGGCCTTTAGAGTGTTAAAACTTGGTGGTCATGTTCTGACCCCTTTTCGTCTCGTGCCTTGTATTTGAACTGATTTCCAAAAACCTTTTCCGATAAGCGCCGACGGGGCGGGACGGTTGTCGTTCACCGCAAGCTGGACTTGGCTGTTATCGTCAAGATTGCAGCCTGAGCTTTGGTCTTGCCACCCATCGCACCGCGCCCACCTTTTCAATCAGGCCCTCTTTTTGGAAATTGGTCTTGGATCCATAAGTCGAAGGTTTGGTTTCAAGTCTTTTCTTGTCGGACGGCGTGCCGTGGAGGGCTTGCTGCTAAAATTGGAGAAGGTGATGGAGAAAGTGTGAATTTCATCCAGCCGTGGGCCTTTGGCGCTTTGAAAACATGGCTGCCAAGTCTGTCTTATCTGTCGTTTCTTTAATGCATCTGTTTTATTGATTTTTTGAAGAGGAGGCTCGCTTCCATGTTGGGTTTGGCTGACTAGTCTTTCGAGATTTGGCTTTTTAATCGGTCGCCTTTCTATTGTTTGGCCTCACGGAGGACTTACTCCGTGTTTCACATAAAGGCAGTGTGGGATTGTTTTTGAACGCTTTGTATTCTGAGATCTCTAAGCTTTAGAATAATGTTAAGGTTTCTTTAATAAGATTGCAAATTTGGTAGGATTCTTGGAAATGAATGAGCTTAGAGCTCAATTACGGGCATTTTCTCAAATGTGATATGTTTGGAATTTTTCAAGACCACTAAAATCTGCAAGAATAGGCTTGATGTCATGGTAATTATATAGCAACTTCGACTCAATTCTGATTTTGCTTAGTTGTTCACAATGACAGGCAGCAATCTTCATTTTTACCACAATACTTTTTATGGCTGAATTAACCTCCCCTGAACTCATGACGGTCAAAGAGACTGCTGAGTATCTTCGCATTCCCCTGCCTACCGTTTATTATCTTGTTCAGCGTGGTCAGTTGCCTGCTGTCCAGATTGGTGGACGGTGGCGTATCAAACGCAGTCTTTTGGATCGTGACGTGCTGCGTAAAGAGGACGAGTCAGGTCAGCCCACCGTGATGGTTGTTGACGATGACCCTGCTTTGCAGGCTTTATTTAAGCAATTTTTAAAGAAAGCAGGCTTTGGACGTTTGGTCGTTGGCACGGGTGCTGAGGCTATCAGTATGGCCAAGAAGCAGCGCTTTGATTTTGTTTTCCTGGATTTGAAGCTTCCGGATGTCCCTGGAGATGAAGTCTATTCCCAGCTCAAGGAGATGTATCCGGATCTGCCCATCGTGGTCATCACAGGCTATCCAGATAGTGAAATCCTGAGTCGCATTCTTTCTCATGGACCCGTGACTGTCATCAAGAAGCCGATCGAGTATGATCAGCTTAACAAGGCTGTGAAGCAGCTCGGTCATAAAGGAGCTGAGGTTTAAAGCCTGAATGCCGTGGAGACTTTCGTGATCAAGCGATACGGAAGATCTCCACGGGCTCGGAAATTCCTTTGAGTTGCATGACGGGAAGGGGGGCGATGGGAGTGGTGGATGATAAACTCCGGGCAGTTTCTGCATCCACGACGATTTCACCTGCTTGGGCGATGCTGCAAAGACGCGAGGCTAAGTTGACCCGATGTCCGATGACGGTGTAGCTGAGGCGTTGGTCTGAGCCCATGCAGCCAGCGACGACATTGCCGGTGGCGATGCCGATGCCGATTTCCAGTGGGTGACGGCATTTTTGATTGAGGTGGTGACGTGCTTTGAGCATGGCTTGGGCGCAATCGACGGCTCGTTGAGAATCGTGCCCCGTGGTGATGGGGGCGCCGAAGAGGACCATGATGAGGTCTCCCACAAATTTATCCACAATGCCCCCGTGGTTATAGGCGACTTGAGTGAGCAGAGTCATGTGCTCGTTGAGAAGATCGATGACTTCATGGGGTGGCATTCTCTCAGTCAGAGCGGTAAAGCCTCGAATGTCACAAAAGAGCATCGCTACATCTCTTAATTCTCCGCCCAAGGCTTCTCGATTTTCGATCAAGCGTTCAGCCACCGTTCGATCTGCGACGGCATTGAGAATGCTGCGATACTTTTCTTGGAGTGCCAAGCCTGCGGCCATGTCATTGAAGGCATGGGCAAGGAGGCCGACTTCATCTCGCGTGACGGGGACTCGGACGTCGTAATTGCCGCGTTCAATCTCCTGAGTGGCTGTGACGAGGGTCCGGATGGGACCTGAGAGACTGCGAGAGATGAGCATGACGAGCACGAAAGCGACGAGAAGGGTGATGATGGCTAAGCTGATGGCGCTGCGGCGAAGATCCAGAATCTCTCTCTGGAGTGAGGCGAGGGGATATAGATTGACCTGAAGAGCTTTAGGAAAAGGACTGTCTGGGTTGAGAATTCGGTAAATGAGCCGATGCTGACTATGACCGATAGAGAGAAGGATCTCTTGATTGTCTTCGGATGAATGCACGAGGGCGTTTGCGAGGGCTTTTTCGATGACGTTTTTTTGGTCTTCAGGAACTGTGGAAGAGACGAGTTTTCCCTCGATGAAGATGCCCCCCATGATTTCGCCGTAGTCACTGCGGCGCGTTTGTTCATACAGGATGCGGTCTGCGATGGCAGGGAGGGGCAGGCCGAAGACGAAGGCACCTAGAAAGGTCTGGGTCTGAGGATCTCTGACTGGGGTGATGAAAACCTCGCGCACTTGTTCGGCGCGACGTTCGCCGGCTTCGACCAGTAAATAACCGACTTCTTGCTGTTTAAGGATTTCTTCAAATTTGCGATCGCTGAGCCAGGGTATTCGGTCTGAGTTGCGCCGGAGCTGTAGGGTTTCATTCGCTTGCCCTGGGAAGGGGATCGTATTGCTACGGGTGCGTGAATTGATGACAAATTGGCCTTCGGCATTGATGAGGGTAATGAAAGGCGCAGATTGGCCGCTATTCGTAGAACGCGAGGGTTCTCGAAACGGGCGTTTGTGATCTTCTTTGCGTTCATGGGGCTGTGTGGTGAGCCTGCCGATGTTGGTGAATTCACTTTGGAGTCGTTCTTGGGCGAGGGATTCCAAGGCCGGGCGGAGGTCTCTCCCTGCTTTGGCGTAGTCACCTTCTTTCATCGCTGCGATCAGTTCGGTTTTTTGCGCCATGCGCTCCAGAACTGTTGAGAGGGCGTGAAAACGCCGATCTTTGGCGAGGGTAACTGCGCTGATTTGGCTCTCAAATTGTTCCTCAAAGAGGTGCTGATAGGTGGCGCTGAATTTCCATTCGGCCAGCAGGAGAGCTCCCGTGGTCACGGCGGCGACGACAGGAAAGATCGTCAAGATGAGCTTCGCTCGAAAACTGGAAAAGAGTTTCATGGAGGCAGCTCCTAGATGGTGCTGCAGGCTTTAACTCCATGTCGAGCCGAAAGCTGCGCTGGAGGGTCAAACTCTTTTCGGTGAGGCTACTTTTTGACGCGTTTCATGCGGAAGCTGCCTTTATCCAAAGCGCACTCGTAGGTGGCGTGGAAGTCATCACCTTTGACCGTTCCTTGGTAGGTGTAGAGGCCGCCTGCCCAACTGGGCATCTGGTGCTGGCCCTGGAACTGTAGTTGACCTGCGGGCGTGGCTGGGGTCACGCGGTGGTCCACACGATAAGCGCCGCTAAGGATGCCAGCCCAGGTGGCGTGATAATGAAAGGCGTGATCTCCCTCTTTGTTTTTAGTGGGGCCCACGACGCTGCGCAGGCGGCCGTGATGGCCATTGGATTCGCTCTGCCAGGTGCCTTCCCAGGCACCTTCGATGCCTTCGGTCACAGGAGCCCGGAGGGCGGCTTTCCACTCGCGGTTGAAGCCGAGGGAGCAAGAACTGAGGAGGACGGAGAGGCCGAGGAGAAAAAGCAAGCGTGTCATGATGAGGGCAAAAACGCTCTCAATCGGCTCATTCGCTCAGGCAAATGAGGGTTTTTAGACGCCGACCTGGGCGCGCACTTGGTCAGGCGAAATGCCGCGAAGTTGGAAGACCCTGAGAAGGGTGTCTTCGATAAGGTTGTTCGGGCAAGAGGCTCCGGCGGTGATGCCAATGGTGACGGGGCCGTCTTCAGCCAGTTTAGTGGAATAACTGGTTTTTTCCGCTTTCAAGTGGAGGTCAAAGTGGACGATCTGCTCCAGAGATGTCAGGCACTCGGCTGTACGAATGAAGAATGTGGGAAGCTGTTGCTCGCCGATTTCCACAAGGTGGGTGGTATTGGAGCTGTTGTAACCACCGACGACGAGCAGTACATCGAGAGGCTGCTGGAGGAGAAGAAAGAGGGAGTCTTGACGCTCCTGGGTGGCTCCGCAGATGGTATCGAAGACCTGGAAATTCTTTTGTGTGGCGTCGTTGCCATCACGGTCTTCGATGGCCTTTTGAAGGCGGCGCTGGATTTCTTCCGTCTCGGACTTCAGCATGGTGGTCTGATTGGCCACTCCGATGCGCTGGAGATGTAGGTCGGGATCAAACCCTTCGGAAAGGGCGCTGGCACCTTTGAAGCGTTCTAGAAAGAGGGCTTTATCGCCGCCATGGCGGATGTATTCGCAGACGTAATCCACGTCTGAAAGGGTGAGAACGACGAGGTAATGGCCATTGCCTTGGTCGCCTAATGCGCGGGAGGAAGTGGCGCGGGTTTCTTCATGGCTGGCTTTGCCATGGATAATGGAGGTGAAATCGTTCTTGGCGTAGTTACGCACGCGCTTCCAAACGCTCATGACATCCCCACAGGTGGTATCGACAACCATGCAGCCGCGTTCGGCGATGATTTTCATCAGCTTGGTCTCCGCGCCAAAAGCGGGCACGATGACGACATCGTCACTGTTCAGCTTGGCCAGTTCTTCCTCATGCTGACTGACGGGGATGCTGACGATGCCCATCTCGGTGAGCTGACGATTGACCTCGGGATTGTGAATGATTTCCCCGAGGAGAAAAACGCGCCGGTCTGCAAAGACACGGCGCGCGGCATAGGCGAGATCAATGGCACGCTCCACCCCATAACAAAACCCAAAATCGCGGGCCAGACGGACCGTGGTATTGCCAATTTGAATCACGCTGCCTTGGACGCGGATGGCCTCGACCAAGGTGCTGCGATAATGGGTCTCCACCTCTGCCTGCACACGTTCCATGACTTCCGGCGTGCGTACGTTGACACGGCGGGCGGCGGGAGCTGAAGGGGTAGCAGACATGAGTGGAGACGGAATCAGGGGAGGGGAGCTATCAGAGAGGGCTCAGCTTAGTAAGTGTAAATTTTGCCTTTTTTGGCATCTTCGAAGACCTGCTGGCTCAGCATGTAGTTCATCGGAGGGTCTGCCAGAGTGGAGTCATCCAGCACGGGGAGGGTCTTGCCGATGGTGGCGTCTTCAGGATGGCTGGAGGCGATGATCAGAGGAGCGCCCTGGGGGACCATGGAGAAGATTTTCTGCGCGGACTTGATGGGCAGGCGGACGCAACCGTGGGTGCAAGGGTAGGGTTTCACCCAGCCCCAGTGCATGCCGTAGGCGGTCTTGAACTCCATCCAAAAGCTCATCGGGTAACCTGCGCCTGGGCTGCTCTGGCGGCGGCGGTTTGCCTGCTTGCTGTAAATGCGGAAAGTGCCATGAGGGGTCGGGGTGCTGGCAGTGCCGACCGAGCAAGGGGTGGCGAGGAGGACTTCATTGCCCTGCATGACGTACACGCGCTGGGCGCTGGTGCTAAGCTTCACCTTCACGGCGGAAGGATTGGTGACGGCCTTGGCAGGTGGGTCAAAGCTGGTAGAGAAATTACCGCGCTTTTTGGTGGCGCAGCTGCTCATGGTAGCGGCCACCGCGACGAGGGCGATGGCTTGGAGGAGACGACGTGGGGTAGTGGCTTTCATGCAGGGGAGGAAATGGTTAGCATGCTCTAGCCGTGTCTCCACTCGTTTTTATTGTGGAGAAAATGTCGGTACTCTTGACGAATGGCCGCGTTTAGTAGCTTGATTGCTTTATCTGCGTCCATGAAACTCTTGTTCTCCGTCCTTTCCCTCCTTGTTGTCTGTTCCCTTGTGGCTCAGGAGGGAGCAAAAGAGGTCCCTGCAAAAACAGAGTGGGTGCTTTTTGATGGCAAATCCATGGCCAACTGGGAGGCGGTGGACATGGGCGGGAGCGGCGAAGTGACGGTGGAAGGCGGTCAGATGGTCATCAACCAAGGGGAGAGTCTGAGTGGTGTGGTTTATAAGAAGGTCGAAGAGCTGCCTCTGACGAATTATGAAATCACCGTGCAGGCCAAGCGGTTGCAGGGCGTGGACTTCTTTTGCGGTCTGACTTTCCCTATTGGAGATGTGAAAAAATGCGCCACGCTCGTTTGCGGTGGTTGGGGCGGCAGTGTGACGGGCATCAGCAGCATTGATGATCTGAACGCTGCCAACAATGCGACGGGAACCTACCAGCGTTATGAAGATGACAAGTGGTACACCATTCGTCTCCGGGTAACGCCTGAAAACCTGAGCGTCTGGGTGGATGAAAAGCAGGTGGTGGATCAGGATATCAAAGGACGAAAAGTGGCTCTTCGTGAGGGCCCTATTGATGCCTACGCGCCGCTTTCTTTGACGACTTACAACACGATGGCGGCGATCAAGAGCGTGCGTTTTAAAGTCATTCCTGCGGCGAAATAAGCACACTTTTGGGATCGCGACTTTTCTGGATCAGAGCATCTCATTGCGATAAGCAGCCGGGGAGGTATTCCGGTACTGACGCATCATGCGGCTGAGGTAGTGGCGATTGATGAGGCCGCATTGCTCCGCGATTTCGTCAATGCTGGTATCGCCATGGCGGAGTAGGCGGCAGGCTTCATCCAGCCGATAGTCCAAGAGCACCCGCATGGGGGCCTGCTGGAGTTCCTGCTGAAAAAGGTGGTTCAAATTGCGCACGCTTAGCCCGGCGTATTTGGCGATCTGTTCTGCCGTCAGTTTGAGGCTCAAGTGGGTATTCATGAACTCCATCGCCGTCAAGACGCGTGCGTCGAGCCGCTGTTGCTCCCAGACGCTATCGGGCAGGCATTGCACGGCCTCAGTGACCCAAAGGATGGAGTGCCAGGGGAAGCGATGGAACTCACTGGCTGGCTTGGTCAGCTTCTGCATCAGCCGCCGCATCTCAGGTGTGATGGGAAATTGATAGATGCCGGGAGCTGCGCGGTCGGCGAGGGGCCCCAAATTAAAATGTGCATACCATTTGGCGAAGGGCTGGTGCGTGCTGGTGCTGAAGGTGGTGTGTGGAGGGATGAGATACACACTGCCAGGGATGAGGGGCGTTTCCTTGCCGTCGATCTCGACTATGCCACCTGCGATGAGGGGCCAGTAGAGACGCCAGTAGGGATCGTGAAACCGGCGTAGTTCCCACTGCTCAAGTTCGATTTTGCGCGTGGTGAGAATGTCCACGGTGACGCCAGGAAGGGCGACGGCGCGATTTCCCACCACACGGTGTGCGGTGCCTGAGGGAACGAGGCTAAGAACGGGTTTCTCCACGGTGGATTGCGAAATTCGACACAAGTCTAGCCATTGGTGGCATGGATGACAAGGGCCGGATGGTTAGCATGTGCTCCCTTAATTCCAACCTAACCACGACTATGGCCGACATCAGCACCAGCGCAGCAGACAAGAAAGAGAAGGAATACTTCGCCAACATCCCTCAGGAGGCCCCGGGCTTTTTCCTCAAGGGCTCCCACCAGTATGACTGGGGGCTCAAGAACCGCCTCAGCCAGGTCTTCAATCCCAAGGACGGCCGCACCGTCATGCTCGCTTTTGACCACGGTTATTTCCAGGGCCCGACTACTGGCCTCGAGCGTGTGGACCAGACCATCCTCCCTCTGGAGCCCTATGCCGACTGTTTGATGCTCACCCGTGGCATCCAGCGCAGCGTCATCCCTGCTTCCACTCGCAAAGCCATCGCCCTGCGTGCTTCCGGCGGCACCTCCATGGTCAGCCCCTTTGAAGAGTGGGAAGGCGAACTGGACGGTAAGAAGGTCAAGTTTGGTCGCCCTGGCTTTGAGCCCCTCTCCAACGAAAGCACCGCGCTGAACATTGAGGAAGCTATCCGTCTCAATGCCAGCATCCTGGCCGTGCAGGTCTTCATCGGCAGCGCTTATGAGCGCCAGTCCCTGAAGAACCTGACCGACCTGGTGGATGCCGCCAGCCGTTACGGCATCGCCGTGATGGGCGTGACCGCCGTGGGCCGTGCGATGGCCCGCACTGCGCAGTATTTCCGCCTGGCCACGCGCATCATGGCAGAGCTGGGAGCCAACGTGGTGAAGTGCTACTACACGGAAGAAGACTTTGAAACGGTGACGAGCTGCTGCCCAGTGCCGATCGTGATCGCGGGTGGGAAGAAGCTGCCCGAGTTGGAAGCCTTGAGCATGTGCTACAACGCGATCCAGCAGGGAGCCAATGGAGTGGACATGGGGCGAAACATCTTCCAGAGCGATGCGCCGATCAGCATGATGCAGGCGGTGCGAGGAGTGGTGCATGAAGGTCTGACGCCTGAACAGGGCTACCAGATGTACAACGATCTCAAGGCCAAAGGCACTAAGTAAGATCATCCTCATGGAACTGAAACCCAATCAAGTCCGGCTCATGATGCTGCAGGTGGCGGATGCCATCATTGTGGCAGAGCCGATGCTGTCTCAGGCAGATCGCGATCTCGGTGATGGTGATCATGGCCTGGGCATGAAGCGAGGGATGGAAGCGGTGAAAGCCCAGCTTGAGCCTATGGAAGCTGCTAGCGTGGAGCAAGTCTTCGTCGCTACAGGCACAGCTATGATGACCAGCATGGGCGGGGCCTCCGGCGCGCTTTTTGGTACGGTCTATCGTGCTGGTGGTAAGGCTGTGGCAGGTCGCGAGGTTTTGGATGCCGAAGGTCTGGCCCTCTTTCTTCAAGCTGCGCTGGAAGGCGTGATGAAGCGTGGCGGTGCAAAGCCTGGTGACAAGACCATGATCGACGCGCTAGCTCCTGCGGCTGAAAAAGCCAAGGAAGTCAGCGGGCTGCCTCTGGAGGAAGCTTTGGTGGCAGTGGCCGCTGCGGCTGAAGCCGGTAAGGAAGCTAGCAAAGCGATGATCGCTCAGTTTGGCCGTGCCAAAACTCTGGGCGAAGCCTGCATCGGGTTTCCAGATGCTGGGGCATGTTCGGTCACGATCATGTTGCAGACCATGCTGTCCTTTGTGAAGGCAGCAGACTAACTTGAACTCGTGTCTGAGATCCTCTGGGTCTCACTTAACGTGGAGCTGGGAAACTGGCTTCACGTTTTTTTGTTTTAAGATTTGGTTAGGGCAGGGTAATCTTCAGTCTCAAGAATTGACGACTGCGATTAGGAATGATTAAAACGGATGCGCTAGAAGCCGTGCCTGGAGAGCTATGTTCCACCCCATTGCTGGTCCAGTTTTTCAAGTCGGATGAGGTTTCGGCGGCATACACAAGATCGGCTCTTTGGAGTGGGTAGCTTAGTTGTAACGAGCCTGCTTGGCGAGTCACGGCAAGTTGCCTCATGGGAATGGCTGCTTTGGGGTCAGAGTTCATGGCGTATTCCATCAGGAGGGGAATGCCGTCAGCATCGGAATCGAAGCTGTCTGGCGTGGCAAGAGGGATGCCCAGGGTGGCTTTCCAGGCGGCATAAAGGCCGTGCTCGTAAACACCGATGTCGGGTGCATTTCCGAGTGTGCGGGATGTGCCCAGAATATCTGTGGTGACGTTGGCAAGTGTGGTTCCTGCATCAATCAAGGGCGAGCCCGTTTTGAGGCGGAAGTCAGCGCCGGCTGGGGCCACAACCGAGTTTTCCAGCGTTATAAGAGGGATAGAGTGGGGCTCATGCCCGGAGGCGAACCAAGTCTCTAAAGAAATGCGGCTGGTTTCCCCGTCGGTAGAGATGAAGCGCCCGCCGCCAAAAGCGTTGTAGTCGCTATCCGTCCACGCGGCATCAGATGGGGTGTTCCATGAGAAGGGGCCTTTAGCGGTGGTGGCATTGTAAAGCAGATTGTTACGCACGGTGATGGGGCCGATGACATCGGTGATGCGCAGGTTGTAACGGGCTGCGGCAGGGGTGATGATGGTGTTATTGAGCACCTGCATGCCCTTGGGGCCTTCGGCACCGCCGCCTTTGAAAAGAGCGATGCCGGTGGCTAAATTATTATACAAGAGGTTATTCCGAATGATGCCATCCTGTAGGCCGTCCAGGTTCATGCCAGCCCCGCCTAACGAGCCGTTGTTGTAGATGATGTTGTTTTCGAACAAAGCGCCCGTGATGATACCGTCTCCCCCTTGAATGACGTCGCCATTGGAACGAAGTCCCGAGCCAACGTTGTCGTGCAGGCGGTTGCCGCGCACAATGGGCCGATCTCCGCTATTGGCCACGTAAATGCCATGCTGTTCGATGCTGCCGTAACAATCATTGTATTCGAGTACGATGTCGTTGCTATGACTGGTGACAACGCCCCAGCGATAGTGATTGCCAAAAACTCCATGACGTACGGTGACGTGGTTGGACTCAATGATGCGCATGCCTGCATTGGCGGAGCCGAAGGTCTGTAGCCCCTCAAAAACGACGTTGGTGCAGAGCCAAACGACCATGTTGTTAGGATTATTGATGCCACGATCCGTTGTCTTTGTGATGATGGCTTTGCGACCTGGCGCAATGATTTTCGTCACAGTGTTTGCAGAACCGAGGCTCACGGCATCGAAGCCTTTGTAACTGCCATCGGCGACGATGACGGTATCTCCGGGCGAAATGGCGCTAAGGGCTCTACGGATTTCCCGGAAAGGGGCGGCCTGAGTGCCATTGTTGGAATCCAGGCCTGCTGGTGAGACATGGTATTCTGCTCCCAGGACTGCTCCAACGACCAAGAAGGTCAGTTGAATCAGCGCGGCAACATGGGCGATGAAAGCTGGGCGAGGAGGCATGACGAAAATGGGACGATAGAAGCGCCCACTCCATTCATGGACAGTATTTCGCTGTTTTTGCTCACACACGTGCAGGTTTGCCAAATAAGAGAGGTAAGATATGTTACGGTAACAGTTTGTGATTGATTGTCATTGCCCGTTCTTGGCGTTTATGAGAGTCTTAGAAGAACCAACCCTGTTTTGTCACACATGATGTTACGTCGCACCTTATTAGCCGCTCTAGCGGCCACTGCTCTTTCTTCTCCTGCTCAGCAAGTCTGGGTGGAGGCGGAGTCTTTTGCCAACCCTGGTGGCTGGATGCTGGATACCCAGTTCATTGATATTATGGGGTCTCCTTACCTGCTGGCTCATGGCATGGGCACACCTGTCAAAAACGCCGAGACAGAGATCACGGTGGCAGAGCCTGGAAGCTATAAGGTCTGGGTGCGCACCAAAAACTGGGTGGGCCCATGGGATGCCCCGGGAGCTCCAGGGAAATTCCAGGTCAGCGTGAATGGCAAGACGCTGGATAAAGTGCTGGGCACGGAGGGCAAGGATTGGCTATGGCAGGAAGCGGGCACGGTCGAATTGAAAGGAAAGGCTAAAATAGGCCTCGTCGATAACACGGGTTTTGATGGCCGAGTGGATGCCCTCGTTCTGAGCAAGGATGCAACATTCACCCCGCCTGCTGACTTTGCTGCAACGAATGAGCTGCGTAAAAAGTTGTTAGGCCTTCCTGCGCAAGCCCCGGAGACTGAGGAGTATGATCTCGTGGTCGTCGGTGGTGGTTATTCGGGTATGGGTGCCGCTCTATCAGGAGCACGCCAAGGTTTGAAAGTGGCCTTCATTCAGAATCGTCCGGTTCTGGGGGGGAATGGCTCCAGCGAAGTGCAGGTTTGGGCCATGGGGGGCACTCGTCGGGGGCTGTATCCTCACTTGGGCGAGATCGTGGAAGAATTCGCCGATCGTGCGAGTAACAGTCCTGCGGCCACGCCTGAAGAGTTTAACGACAAACTCAAAGAAGAAGTGGTGAAGGCCGAGAAGACGATTGATCTTTTCCTCAACACTCACGTCTATGCAGTGGAGATGGAAAAGGGCGCGGATAAGAAGATTCGCAGCGTCACGGGCCTAGACACCAGGACGGGGAAAGAGACCCGTTTTCGTGGCAAGTTCTTCAGCGATTGCACCGGCCATGGCAGTGTGGGTTTCCTGGCAGGGGCTAGCATTCTTCAAGAAGACAAAGGCCGCATGGGCATGAGCAACATGTGGGTCCTGAAGAAGTCTGAGAAACCAAAGGCCTGGCCTGAAACTCCTTGGGCGTTGGACTTGAAATTGGAAGATTTTCCGGCCCCTAAAGTGATGGAGCCTGCGGGCATCAAGAATAAGGCAAACATGACGGGTTATGACCTGGGTTACACCCCGGTGGAAAACGCTGAAGACTATCTGCATGGTGAGTGGTTCTGGGAGAGCGGTTTTGACCAGGACCCGATCAATGGTCTGGAACGCATTCGTGACTGGAACTTCCGTGCAGTGTATGGGGCGGTGAGTGCTTTGAAGAAGTTTGAGCCGGCCAAGTATGGCAGCTACGACATGCAGTGGTTGGCCTATGTGGGCGGGACTCGCGAATCCCGCCGCATTGTGGGTGACCTCATTCTTCCAGGGGAAGACATGGTGAAAGGTGTGATTCATCCTGATGCGTGCGTGCCGACGACTTGGGACCAAGATCTGCACTATCCAAAAGAGCAGTATGCAGTGAAATTTCCTGAGAACCCGTTTATCTCTCGCGCTCAATTTGGCAAACACACGGACCGCAAAAACGGTTATCCGGTGCCTTATCGCTGCCTGTATTCCAAAGACATTGGCAACCTATTCATGGCGGGCCGCAATATCAGTGTGGACCGTTACGCTCTGGGCAGCACACGCGTGATGCGTACGTGCGGCATGTTCGGTGAAGTGGTGGGCAAGGCTGCGTGGATCAGCGTGCGTCATCACACGACTCCACGGGGTGTGTATGAGCAGTATCTGGACATTTTGAAGGACTTGATGAACCAACCTGGGGCGATGCGTCGCGACAGTTTGGAAGGTCCACTTTACCTTCCGGCGAATGCCAAAAAGCTGCCTGAGATCGTCAATGAGACGCTGGATGTGAAGAAGATGGATGGGTTGGTGATTGATGACGCAGATGCTGAACTCACGGGTAAGTGGGCTCAAGGTGAAGGCCTGAAGCCTTTCGTGGGTGACCATTACAGCTATGGCCAGGACAAAGGTGCCAGTGCAAAGTTTGCCTTCGCGGTGAAAGAAAGTGGCGAATATGAAGTGCGCGTTTATTGGCAGCCGCATGAAAATCGCGGTAAGTCTGTACCCATTACCGTTTTGAGTGCTGACGGAGAGAAGACTGTGCAAGTGGACCAAAGCAAGCCTGCCAATGGCAAGCAGGGGGCTCATACGATTGGCACGTTCAAGTTCAATGCCGGTGAAGAGGCTTCTGTGATCTTCCGGACGGAAGGTTCCAAGGGTAACGTTCACCTGGATGCCGTGCAGGTGGTGAAGAAGTAACCTTTACGCCCGTTTATTTTAAAGGCCGGTTCCCTCTGGAATCGGCCTTTTTTTTATGGGAGGAATCCATCCCTGGTTAGGCCAGTAAAGGGGGATGCATCTCAAAGCGGGGGATGCGAGCGCAGACGGGTCTGCCCTGCGTGGTGGTGCCGAAGAATGAGCCTGTGGCGGTGCTCTCCGCCTTGATAACGTGGTAGGAATTGTAACTGAAGGTCTGCCCAGGCTCCAGTTTCGGGAACTGACCAACAACGCCATCACCTTCCACCACAAGAGTATCGCCATCGGTATCGCGGACGATCCACTTACGGCCGAAGATGTTTACAGTCTCCTCGGAAGCATTGTGGATGGAGACATGATACACGAACGGGTGGGGCCGATCTGGCGGCGCGGGCCGCGTCGGATCATACTGTACCTCATCCACAGTGACGGAGAGGCCGGTGAGATGCTCAAAGCGGACGTTCATGATGCCGCAGAATAGGGGCAAAGGGGGCAGGGGTCAAGAAATGGCCATCCCCTTCGGTATTTGACCAGAAGCGCACGGTGGTCAGACGAATCAGCCACCGTGCGTGGTTGGGGATAATGTTACTTAGTGCCTTTGGCCTTGAGGTCGTTGTACATCTGGTAGCCCTGTTCAGGCGTCAGACCTTCATGCACCACTCCTCGCACCGCCTGCATCATGCTGATCGGCGCATCGCTCTGGAAGATGTTTCGCCCCATGTCCACTCCATTGGCTCCCTGCTGGATCGCGTTGTAGCACATGCTCAAGGCTTCCAACTCGGGCAGCTTCTTCCCACCCGCGATCACGATCGGCACTGGGCAGCAGCTCGTCACCGTTTCAAAGTCTTCTTCCGTGTAGTAGCACTTCACCACGTTGGCTCCCAGCTCTGCCATGATGCGCGTGGCCAGGCGGAAATACTGCGCGTTGCGGGCCATCGCACGGCCCACGGCGGTCACGCCCATCACGGCGATGCCGTAACGGCTGGCGGCATCCACCAGGTCGGTCAGGTTCTTCAGGGACTGGCGCTCATAAGCGCTGCCGATGAAGACCTGCACGGCCAGGATGCTGGCGTTGAGGCGGATAGCTTCCTCAATGTTCAGCGCGGTGCTTTCGTTGGAGAGGGGCTCAAAGCCAGGGCGACCAAACTTGACCTTCTTACCGTCCAGTTCGCCTTCCCACTCTTCAAAGGGGCTGACCATGGAGGTGCCGCCGGAAGCACGCAGGGCGATGGCTTTGCGAGTGGAAGCAGGGATGACGCTGCGCTGGATGCCACGGGTGAGCATCAAGCAGTCGGCATAGGGCTCCAGAGGGAGGATGGTCTGGTCCACACGCTCGAGGCCAGTAGTCGGGCCCTGGAAATAACCGTGGTCAAAGGCGAGCATGACGGTGCGGCCGTCCTTGGGATTGAAGACCTGGCTGAGGCGGTTCTTGAGCCCCCAGTCATACTGGTGGGAGCCCTTGAGGAAAAAGCCCGGGGCCTCCTGAGGGATGTTGGCGAAGTATTCCTTCTCTTTCTTGTCTGCTGCGCTGGTGCTGATGTCGGCCATAGTGTGTGCGGTTTAAGTTGGGCGCGCACAGTCGGCATGAATGGCTGGAGTGCAACCCTCAGAGCATCAAACCCAGCAAGGCTTCGCGAATTTGGGCCCGCCATTTGGAGAGATAAGCGAGGCGTGCCTGGACGGCCTGTAGTTCCGGCCAAACATGTTCATCCCCACTCGCAATGCGGGCATCATAAGGCCCTAGCTGAGACTCCATCTGCAGCCAGGCGTTTTCGATCTGGGAGCCAAGTTCTTCCAAAGCTTCCCGCAGTCGCATTTCCTCTCCTGCTAGGAGGGCTTTGGAAAGGGCGGTCGTGGCGGTTTGTTTCTTTTTGAGGAAGACCTGGACCGATTGCAGCAGTGGGCCGACTTTTTCAAAAAGCGACATCAGGGCAGCATCCAGCGGGACTGCGCGCCAGGGGGTATCGGAATGCTGCTCAATCAGGTGTTTGAGTCGAGTGACGGGAGACTTGAGGGTCTCCAACGCCGCGTTTAAATCGGCACTGAGCGTGGCATCCCCACCGTATTGATCTGGGTGGGCTGAACGGGTGGCGTTCAGGTAGGCTGACTGGAGTAACTCCTCATTCAGGGCTGCGCTGGGGGACAGGCCTAAAAGGGCAAAGGCATCCGCAGACATGGTGCAAATCAGGCCGCGAAACTTTCGCCACAGGAGCAGGTGACAATGGCGTTTGGGTTGGTGACTTTAAAACCGCCCTGCTGTAGATCGTCGCTAAAGTCTAACTCCGAACCACTGACAAAAAGAGCGCTTTTGGGATCAATCACGACCCGAACATCTGCTGACAGGACCATGATGTCTCGATTGGCCGGTCCATCGACCAGGTCCATTTTGTATTGAAGACCCGAACAGCCGCCACCGACGACGGCAACTCGCAGTGCTCCATGCTCAGCACGGCCTTGTTTAGTCAGCAGACCCGTAAGTTTACGGGCCGCATTAGGCAGCACTTTGATGAGTTTCTCGTTGCCGATCTTGTAGTTAGGCGCGGTTTGAGGAGCGGCGTTGGCGGTCATGAGAGTGGGGGCGTTTGTGCGCTCTGGCGCGACTTCCAAGCCTCAAAGTCAGCCTTGGGGGTGCGGAAGATGGCTGCGCAGCGTGGGCAAGTGATGGTGGCAGAGCCGTCTTCAAAAATGTACCCGAGATCTTCTTCGCTAAGACGGCTGAGCATGGGGAACATGCGGTCTGCGGTGCAGCCGCAGTCAAAGACGTAGCTGCGGGTTTCTAGAAGGGTAAGGTGCTCAGCCTCATCCAGTTTCGGAATCTCAGCTTCGGTGAGGTTGGCCAGCCACTCTTCATCGGCATCTGGCTCGGCAGAGATCTGGACGAAGTCTTCATCAGGAAGGCGGAAGATGCGAGTGAGGCGCTGCTCACTCTGCGTGTAAAACTGTTCTACGGCAGCGAGAACGTCGTTTCCCTGAAACTCGATCATGCTCTGGCGGTTTTGCATGTGAGTGCGGGTCGTCTGGGAGATGAAAAGGCTCTTGCCAGAGTCTTTGACATCCTCGGTAAAAAGACGGCCTGTGACGCGGCCTGGGATGGTATTGCCAGTGACGAAGATATTCAGCAGGGGATCATGAATATTGATGGTCCAGGCGCAGCCTTCATCATGTGGGCGGGAGGCGAGATGAAGAGCCACGGCAGTGAACCCATCCTTGAGCATTTGGTCAAGGCGGTCTGGATGCTTGATGCCGTGCTGCATGAGATGCAGGTAGTAATCCATGTACATGGGACTGAAACGGCCACGCACAAGCAGGCAGTTACGCTTCCGTACGAAGTAGCAACGGATTTCAGTGGCGGAGAGATCTGGGCTGAGCATCTGGCTCATAACAAGGATTTAGAGGGTATTAAAAAGTGAGGGCTTTTCAGCCCCCACTTCAAAGGTCGAAGACAGCTCTCGGCTGCCTATGCAGAAGTCAGAGAGGCTTGATGTAGAGGTCTTTGTAGTAAACGACGCTCTTGGGGTCATGGGCCTGGATGGCCATGGTGCCGGGGCTGAGTTTACGACCGGCCATGTTTTTCAGAGCCGTGGCAGGATCCCAACCTTCAGGCTCGGTCCAGTCGGTGGTAACTTTACCATTGATGCTGATGGTGATGTGTTTGCCTTCGACTTTGATGCTGTAGTCGAACCATTCACCATCGCCTACGGGAGCGGTGTTGAGGACGTCTTTCACGGCGTAAAGTCCGCCGGTTTTCTTGGGGTCCTTGTGCTCGGTACTGTTCACTTGGCATTCGTAACCCTTTTCAGGCCAGCCTTTTTCCTGGTACTCAGTGGCGATGTAGAGGCCGGAGTTGGAGCCGGGCATGTGCTTCACTTTGCCTTTGAACTCAAAGTTGGTGAATTTGGCATCACCATTGGGGCCCACGTAAAAGAGGTGGGAGCGGCCATTGCTGACTTTGATGGTGCCGTCTTCGACGGAGAAGCTGCCGGGAGTTTCCTCATTGGATTTCCAGCCCGTGAGGTCCTTGCCATTGAACATGGAGACCCAGCCATCTGCTTGCGAGGCAGCGGCGGTGGTAGCTGGTACTGCGGCGGACTTGTCATCGGCAGCCTGGCAGACGGCCAATCCTAGAAGGACGGCGATAGCGGTAAGGTGGTTGATTTTCATGGAGGAGGCCGATTTACACGGGAGCGGCAGAGGTGGCAACAGGCAAGGCATGTCATCCTACGGCCTATGAAGGGAACGAGCGAGAGAGCCTTTCGGGCTGGTTAGAGGCGTACTTGGGTGAGCACTTCCTGAATAAACATCCAGTTCCGAGTGATTTGGGCGGCGACAAAGGCTGCGAGGAGGACGGTGATGGGGAGTTTGATTTTTGGCCAATGCTCCAGGCTGCGCTCTAAGCCGAGGCCCGTGGCAATGACGACCGCAGGCGTCCAAAGACAGGCCTGGAGGAGAAGTTTGCTACGGTCGCCATACCAAGGCAGGGCGGCGATGAACCAGACAATGACAGCCACGATACCGAGGGTAAAAGGATCCAACTGCGCCCGCCAAATGAGGCCGGCAAAACTTAGGGCCAGGAGGAGGAACCAGGCGGCACCCACGCCTTTTTGTAAGTCTAGCTTTGACCATTGGGCTTCTTGTAAAACGACGCGGCGGCGATTGCCAAAGCTGGCGTCGGGCTCTGTGGCGATGGAGTGGGGGGCGACGATGTTCGAAAGAAATAGTTCCCGGCCGACCAACCCCGCCTGGGCTCTGTCTGCTACCCAGGGGGCTTTTTGGATATCCCAAGTCAAGGGTGAAGCGGGCAAAGGAGATGAGAGTGGATAAACCGAGCGTTGCACATTGGCCAAACCAAAGGTGAGCGTAACGGCGGCTAGGGCGATGATGAGTGGCTGAGGGATGAAACGCTGCTGCTGGCTGCTGTCATGGGCACAACGAGCCAGAGCAAGCAAGACAATGGGAAGTAAATTACCCACAAAGCACCCCAAGGCATAAATCGTCACCAACCCATGCAGCCACCAAGGAGCGAGTGTGCCCTGGGCGGTGAGTGCTGCTAAGGCGGCAACGCCAAGTCCGGCGAAGATCCACACCTCAGGCAGAGAAGCAGAGATCCATACGCAGGGGCCAGCTCCGCAGGCGATGGCTAATAAAATGGCTCGCAGGGAGGGGACGCCGCTCCAGAGAAGAGCATGATAGACCATAACGACCATGAAAGCGCCAGCGAGGCAGGTCAAGATGGCGATGCCGTGCTTGCGTGCGCGATTAACATCCAGCCCCACGCTTTCTAGCCCTTTGATCAGGAGTTGCGCGGGAGGGTGATGCAGGATGACGAAGGCGGGGTGCTCAGCACCGATGCTGCTGTGGTCACCTGTGTGAGAGTTTGTAAGGTTACGAAAGAACGCTTGGGTATCGGCCCCGAAGAGGACCTGATCCCGCACATACAGCGGCGTGTCTTGAAAATGCTGATGGGCGGCAAAAAAGAGGCTGTAAAATGCCACGGCTAAGATAGCCCCCATGCCACGCCAGCGGGTGATGATCTGACTGGTGCGCGAGGCATGTACATAGGTGGACTGACGCATGGGGAAGCGATGGTTCATGTACTTTTGCGAGGCAGCAATGAGGAAAATGGCATGTTACCTGCATGAATCAGAAATGCAGACGGCTGCCCCTTGTCATGCGAAGGATGACCGTTAGCTTAAAAACTGATGAAACGGATGATCAGACGCCTCTTTAAGTTCTGCGTGGCAACGGCCATGCTGGGCGGGCTTCTGTATGCGGGGACGGATTCCTTTTCTCGGCAATGGCGGGATTTTATCGTGGGCCAGATGGCGGAGAGAGGTCTGCATCTGGACTTTGAGGGGTTGTTGCTCAATCCATTTGGGGGACTGATCGCCCGAGACGTGCGAGTTTTTACAGGGGCTGATAGGCAACATGTCTTGGCCTCGGTGGATCGGCTGAATCTGGATTTCGATTACGGAAAGCTGATGGAGAAAAAGTTTGTGGTGGAAGGACTGGAACTCAGCCACGCCAGTGTCTCCCTGCCTGTGGATGACTCTGCGGGTGGGCAGACCGTGATTGCTGTGGAAGACTTGAGCGCCCGAGCTTTTTTGCGCGAAGGAGTGTTAGAGGTGCGCCAGGCCCAGGGCACCTTGTCTGGTATTCGCCTCAGCCTTACAGGGCTATTGACGCTGCCAGAGAAAAAGGTGGATGACCCCCCTAAACCTAAGGTGGACAGCCTTTCGGTCGCGCATCAAATGCAGGTGCTGAATGCCCATCACCGCCGCATTCAGCGTGGGTTGGATTGGCTACAACGTTTCAAATTTGATGTGGCCCCGCAGTTGCGCTTGGAAGTGAATGGGGCGCTGGATCGGCCTTTGGAGTTGTCTGCGAGGCTATTCTTTGAAACGCGTGGTTTGCGGTATGATACCTATGTGTGTCAAGAACTGGTCGCGGAGGCAGAGTACAACGCTGGTTTGATCGATCTAACGAGGTTGTATCTTAAAGATCCGACAGGTCAGGTAAATGCCAGTGCGACTTGGAGAATGGGGACGCCGGAGTTGCGCTTTCAGCTCACCTCCAGTGCAGATCTTCCGGGGATGGCACAGGCTTTCCTGAACAGTGACAATCTGCGTGAAATTGTTTTTTATGGCACCCCACACTTGGCCTTAAACGGGGTGTGGCATGTGGATGGTCCTTTAGCTCAAAGTAAACGACCCGTTCAAGCAACAGGTCGTTTAGACTGTGGGCGTTTTAGCACCAGTGGGGCGGTGTTTGATGGGTTGGAGGCCAACATCGGCGTAGCGCCGGAAGGCGTCTATGTACGGGATCTTGTCCTGAAACATGAAACGGGTACCTTAACTGCCCAGGCTCTCTCGCATGAGGTGGAAGGTTTCAAATATCGCGCGGTGCTGCGTATGGATCCGAATGCCTTCATGCCATTCGCGAAGTTGAAGCAGACTCGGGAGTTGATCAGTCGCTTTCAATGCAATCCGGAATCCAGCATCTACTTTGAAGTGGAAGGCGCTGGGCCAAAGCCGGACTTACAGGTGTGTCTCAACAAAGGTCGTGGGGATTTGCGCAATCTTCGCTATCGAGGGGTGGACCTGGAGCAATTACAAGCGGATGTGGAATTTCAGGGGCCGATCATGCACTTTCGCAATGCGAAGGTGCGGCGTGAAGAGGGGGTTGGAGAAGTGGCCCATGTGCATGTCAACGATGCGGTGGGGGAGAAATGGGTGCGGCTGGAGGGCATCCGTGCGGGGATTGATCCCGTGGCAGTGACCAGTTGCTTCGCTCCCAAGGTGGCGGAGCAGATCGCGAAGTATCGGCTACCAATGACCACGGCGGTGGAGATGGATGGCGTGATCTACTACCGTGAAGGATCGAAGAGTGACTTTGAGGTGAAGTTTAAGCACCCGACTGGAACGGGGCGTTATTCGTTGTGGGGAGATGATTTTATCATTGGTTCACCGGAGGGGGAATTGGTGTTCAAAGGGCTGGACATGAAGTTCAATATTCGCGGCAGCTTATTTGGTGAAGCGCTTTCGGCGAAGGGGAGCGTGGATGTGGCACCGGGAACCAATGACTTTGATGTGGTGGTGAATGCAGGCGAGTTTCCGTATGAGATCTTTGGGAAGAAAGTGCCGTTTGAAAAAGTGGTTGCCGATGTTTCAAGCAAGGGCGGGACGACTTCGTTTGATATTCGCTCTTCCTTGATGGGCGGCGCTTTTTCTCTGAAGGGCAGCATGGATGAAACGAAGCTACCACAACCCTACAAAGGAGAACTCAGGCTGGATGGGGTGAGCTTTCGCCGGTTTGCTCAGGTGTACTCGGAAACGAATGATACGGAGGGGGACATCACTGGCCATTTTCGTTTTGCTGGGCGGCAGAATGACTGGATGGCGCTGAAAGGTGGCGGGGCTGCCATCATCGTGAATGGTAACCTTTACGCCGTGCCCATTCTGGGCCCTCTCACGCCTATTTTAGGCAGTGTTTTGCCAGGCCAGATCAAGGGGTACAATGTGGCTAAAGAGGCGAATTGTACTTTTGAGGTGGCGGATGGTTATGCCGTAACGAACAACTTTGAAGCACTCACGAGCGTCTTTAAAATCGCCATGGGGGGCAAAATTGATTTCATTCGGGATGCGGTGGATCTCACGGCTCAGGTGCGTATTCGGGGGCTCCCGGGGCTGGTATTTTTACCTTTTAGTGAACTCCTCGAATACCGGGGAACGGGCTCGATCAGCAAGACGAACTGGAAGTCAAACCTGCTGAGTGGAAATAAAAAGGCCACGGATCGTGCGCCACCGAGTGAAGAAAATATGGAGGCAGCGGAACGGATCGCTGGGGAGTCACTGCCAGCCAAGAAGGAAGAACCCAAGCGGCCTGCCTCAATGTTTAATCGCCCGGGCGGTCGGTGAATTTTTTTACGTTGCGCTGGAGGTTGGTGCAATCTATCTGCATTTCATGGCGAGCCTGAGCATGCAGCGCAGGCACGTTTTCTTTATCAAGACCGGAATCATGCATGAGTCATTCCGGCAGCCATTCACAGATGCAGGGAAGACCGTTAGAATCGGTCACAGTTGCGCTGCGGTATCGGGTCACAATCTCACAACGTGATCGTCAGTGATGACGGTCAGGCGAAGTCAATCTCAGAGCAATCTGGGGTGAAGGCGAGTGAGAAAGGCGTGCGGTCCTGAGTCAGATGAGTCTGAGTTTTCGGAGTCTTTGAGTCATGGAGCCGCCACAAACCCGGAGTCCGAATATCTCGCTGAGAATGCTCACTTCCGCCTTTCCGTCTTGGGAAGGTGAGAAAACTTCATCGCACAATGAAGAGTGAGAGATGTGATCGGCTGGCCTCAGGGTCAGGTGCCCGTCTCTCGCACAAACCCCGTTAGAGACATATAGCACCTATCTATGCACATCAGCCTCATCAAAAGGGCTGCGGTTTTTTGCGCGTCGGCCATGGCCTTCGCGTCCTCCGCAGTTCATGCTCAAGAGTGGACCAGCCTGAAGGTTGGCGAACTGACCAATTTTTCTTTCAGTCATGATCATCTGCCCGATGGACGCTTTTTGTTTGGCACGGTGGGCAAAGTTTTTGTTCAAGATGCCTTTGGTGCTGCGGCTGCCACAGAAGTGGCGAACCCGACGAGCATCCTGCTGGACCCCTCGTTTGTAACGAGTCGCTCTGGAACCCAGGCGTTGGTGGGCGGTGGTGGTTTTTCGGGGCCGTCTGGCGTGTATCTTTTGAATCCCTCTGCCCCTGCGACGCCTCTGGTAACACCAGCTTTAGCAACTTTACAGAATTACAATGCGGTGTTCTGGAAGCACCCAACTTCCGGCCGTGAAGGCTGGATCATCGGTGGCGCAAATGCGGGCTTTTCCAGTAACCTCACGTTTGTTTCGACCGATGGACAATCTGTCGGGGCGGTAACTGGGGCGATCAGCGCTTTTTCTGGTGGCCTAACAACGGATCCTTCTGGAAACGTTTTTGTGAGTCTTGCAGACTTCAATGCTGCGATTAACAACAAGATCGTGAAGTTCACTGCCGCGCAAATGGATGCCGCTGTGGTGGCTGTGCTGGCGGGTGATCCTGCACCCCTCGCGGTAGGTGCCTCTACGCCTGTCTTTGATGCGGATGCTTCCGGCAGTCTGGCTGCAGATTCACTGGGGCGTCTCTGGATTACAGGTTATCAGATTGGCCATATCCAATCTTATGACACGGCTACCGGTGCAACGCGGAGATTCACACCCGACCATCCGGCCCTGGCCAATGCGGCGGGCCCAGCCGCGTACTCGGTGAAGGTCTTTTCCAAAGAAGCGACGGAGTATGTGAGCTACCTGGCGAATGATAGCTATTACACTACCACCTCAGACCTATTGCTGGGCTATCGGCCGACTGCCGAAATGGTGGTGCGTGCGGCACAGGTCACTACGGCTTCTCAGACTGTCTCTGAGGGCGATGCAAGCACGACAACGGTAACGGTGACACTGACTCCTGCCGCGACTGTGGAAGTCACGGTTCCGGTGTCTTTGTCTGGCACGGCGACGTTGACCAGTGACTACACCACGACCGCTCCGGCTGCGCTGGTGTTTGCTGCGGGTGAGACGAGCAGGACCTTCGATATCACGGTGGTGAATGATTCTCTCAAAGGGGAAAATAACGAAACGGTGGTGGTGACCTTGGGCTCACCCACGCCGGTTGCTCAGGCTGGCTTGGGGGCATTAAATTCGGAATTCTTTACGCTGACGATTCAGGACAATGATCCTTTGCCGATCATTGGTTTTGCTCAAGCATCGCGGACGGTCAATGAAGCGGACGGTGCGGTGAATGTGACGGTGAATGTTTCTCCGACGGTGACTCAAACAGTCACGATTCCTTTAATGATTTCAGGAACAGCGACGAGCGGTGAGGACTTCACGACCGTGGGCGAATTGGTGATTGAGCCTGGGGACTTGACCAAGACTTTGACCCTTCAGGTGGTCAATGACACGACGACACTGGAAACGGATGAGACGATTGTCGTCAATTTTGGCAGCCTGCCAGCCAACGAAGTAGGGCTGGGCCTGCCGGGGACACGCCAGTTTACTCTGACAATCCAAGATGATGACAACAGGGCGCGTATTGCTGCGAACCAGGATTTCGGCACGCTGCGTGTGGGCGCATCGTTGAATGTGCCAGTGCTGACCTTTGGTGGCACGGCAGTGAAATGGTCTGCGAAGGGACTGCCTCCTGGGCTGAAAATCAATGCCGATGGAACGATCACGGGATCGCCCACAATTGCGGGTGAGTATGATCAAGTCATCCTCACGGCCACGAATGCTTACGGCGTGAGCACATCGGTCGTGCTGCTGATGAATGTGGAAGCTTTCCCCTCTGGAGCTGTGGGGACTTTCACTGGTCTGGTGGACCGTGTGGGGACGGTGACAGACGGCCTCGGGGCTTCTGTCTCACTCACGACGACGGCTAAAGCAACGTACACAGGCAAAGTGATGATCGGGAAAAAAGCCTATGCCATCAAAGGCAATCTGGATGCCACGACGACTCACCCCAAAGGCTTTGCGGAGCTGAAGATGGGCAACGTCATTCGTCGTCTGGACTTTGTCCTCAATTCTACAACAGGAGCTCTATCGGGGACATTGCCTGAAGGGGCTGATTTGGCCGGGTGGCGGGCTCAATCGTCCACGGAGCGCACGGGCATCTATAACTTCCGTGCAGCTCAGTCTGGAACTCCGGCAGCCAGTTTGCCTCAGGGGGCCAGCTACGGTTGCTTGAAGCTCTCTTCTAAAGCGGTCGCCACTGTCACTGGGGTGCTGGCTGACGGTAGCAAATTCACTAGCAGCAGCCCACTTTCCCTCCAGGGAGATGTGGTCATTTACCAGGCGCTTTACACCACCGTGGGGAGTCTGGCTGGCCGGGTCAATCTGGCAGATAATTTGGCTCATTCCATCACGGGCACGCTGACTTGGAGTAAGCCGGAACAGGCCAAAGGACCGATCTATCAGGACGGTTGGGAATCTCCGCTGACGCTTACGGCGCTGGGCGGTAAGTATCGCCTCGCTGCTGGGGCAACACTGCCGCTGGATGCGCAAGAATCCTCCAGTGAAAACGCGGAGCTGGTGCTGCAAGATGGCGGTATCGAAGCTGTGGGTAGCAGTGCCAACCCTAAAACCTTTGGTGTGCGCATTGTGAGTCTCTCAACCGTGACGATGATTGCCCCGCAGAAGCTGAAGATCGTCAATGCGACGGGTGCTTTCAGCGGTAGCATTACACTTGGGGAAGGGGCTTCTCGAAAAGTTATCCCGATTCAGGGGTTGCTCGTGCCTGATGCCAGCACGGCCAATGCCTTCGACAGTGAGGGCTTCGGTTATTTCCTGCTGCCATCGGCCACACCTGGGGTGACCCGCTCGGGCGCAGTCATTCTATCTGCCTTGACTGACTCATGATCGCAGGCTCGCCACGCATCTCTTTGAAAGCTTCAGTCCTGGCTCTGCTGGTGGCTTTGGCGATGGGTGGGGCGTGGATGGGCTTTTATAAAGGGGGCTCTGCGAGGGATCGCGGGGCTCCTTCTTCTTTGGATACTAAAGCTATTCAACGTGAATTGGCTGATGAAGATCTTGGGTTGAAAAGTTTGTTAGACCGTTTCTTGCATGGTAAGGATGACCGTGCGCTTGATGATCTATTGCCGCGTGGGATTACGGAAATCAGCGGCAGTGGCGGGCATGGACTGGGGCGTCAAGTCCGGTCCCACGGACTCTGGTTTCCGGTCTTTGACCTGTCCCAAATTTCAGACGAAGGCGCGGCGGAATCTGGATTGGTGCAACTGAATCGCGTGCCTTTGATGATCGTGACTCCGCATCCTACGCCCGTGCGAGCCAAGGAATGGTTGTCCCATCGTTTTGCCGCGGTGGGGGGCTTGCCGCCTTATGCCTGGACGGTTCAGATGGAGGCGGAAACTCCTGGATTTTCTTTGGATGCCCAAACGGGTGAGTTTTCAGGCATGGCAGAAAAACCGCTGAATGTGCCCATGAATGTGTATGTGACCGATGCTGAAGGCACTCAGGTCTCTGCTGCCACAATGCTGGTGATCGCTTCGGAGGAGCCTCTGTCGATTGTAACTCAGGAATTGCCGCTGGCCGTGCCGGGGCAACCTTACCAAGCGGCATTGAGCGCAGCAGGCGGTGCCCAGCCCTATACCTGGGGCTTGACCGCTGCTCCAGCGGGATGGGCCTGCGATGCGCAGACGGGGATCATAACAGGGCGCTTTGACCAGCCTGGGGAACATGACGTGGGGGTCACGCTGAGTGATTCGATCACTCAAGTACAGCGCACTTTCAAAGTGGTGGCTGGTGGTGGGTTGGACATTGTCAATCCGTCTCTCTTGCCGCCTGCGGCACCTGGGGTGCAATATACCGGCCAATTTGAGGCTGAAGGTGGAACGGCGCCTTATCGCTGGAGTGTCTTGGCGGGGCAAATTCCGTCTGGGTGGTCACTCACCGAAGGAGGGGTATTGGCGGGGCTTGCACCTGTGGTGGAGGCACGGTTCGAATTTCAAATTCAGGTGGAAGATTCCCTGGGGCTGATCTTTCAAAAGACGTTTCGGATCCCCGTTAGCCAGGGCTTGCTGGTCATCCCTTCTCGTGACAAGGCGGGGTTGGCCTGGCAATACGATGCCATGAGTGCCGCCTTAGGCACGGCAGTGGCGGGCGTCAGTTTGAAGAGAAATGGAGTGGAGATCTATCGCGGCCAAGGAACCAATGTCGTGGACCGCCAACTCATCACGGGTATGGGATATACTTACGAACTCACGGCGGTGACCCCAGATGGGCGCTGGTTGCCTTATGCCGCAGCGGTCACCAAGATTTTGCCGATGACGCGCCAGCGCGGGCAGGAGGGTGTTTCGGGAGATCCCTTTGCAGATCGAGTGGAGCAGTTTTCGCCACTCTCTGCGGGTGGTTTTGGCTCCGGTAGCCTACCAAATAATGTGACTGGGCCGCCTGAAGGGGCTAGCACTTTTTCACCTGCTTACTTGCCTAACCAGTTATTATCTCTCCATGCCAGTTCGGCTGGCGGTGGCAGTATCATTTTGGAGTTTACGGATAACATCATCGAGTCTTCTGCCGGGATGGATTTCACGGTGTTTGAAAATGTCTTCTTTAAAAACAAGGATCCCAATCAGCGTTTCATGGAGCCAGCCACGGTTGAGGTGGCTTTGTTTGAGGGACAATGGCAGCGTTTTCCTTTCCGGGTGAATGTGGCTGCTGATGGAACGGCGGATGTGACTCTTCCATCGTACTACGCTCAAGGATTTGCCGGCGTGAATGCTACGACTGGGGATGACCCCTCCAATCCAACGCGCAGCGGTGGCGATAGTTTCGATGTGAGTGCTTTGGGGCGGCCAGATCTGCAATGGTTTCGCTTCATTCGACTCACAGCCACGGGCGATGCGGCCATGCGGGATGCAGGAGGAAAGGTGGTTCGCCATACCGCAGAAAACAATTCACTCAACGGCAATGGCAGTTCCGGTTTTGATCTGGATGCTGTGAGTGCGGTGAATTATTAGATTGAATCCGTCCTGGTGAGTGATTTGCGCGTTGAGTTTGACCGTGAAGCTTTTGCGCACCTTGGCTCCGCCAACGGCGGTGATGTGGTTTTCCAAATAACGTGTCTAATGAAATGCGGATTCCAGACGAGCTAAAGCTCGTGACTACTTTAGCTTCGCTTGGCTGCTGTCCTTTGTTCTACGCAATTATTTTCCGTTAGGAATTACTTGGGTAGGGGGACCTGGGAGGGGTGCATGAGGTAGGCGATGAGATCGCGGATTTGATCAGGCTGGAAGGCCATGAGGAGGCCTTCGGGCATCATGGAGACGGGGGAGGTATCCTGTTTGGTAATCTCACTTTTCTCGACAGTGGTTTCTTCCGTCATCAGTCGGAGGGTGAGGGTGCGGTCGTTCTGGCGGGCGATGACTCCGCTGAGGACACGGCCGTCTTTGAGGGTGAGCATGCTCATGCGGTAGTCGGCACTGACGACCCCGCTGGGGTCCACGATGTTTTCGAGGAGGTAATCAAGATTGGCCCGGCCGGATCCTGTGAGATCAGGACCTACTTTGCCACCTTCGCCATACATGACGTGGCAGGCGGCACAGATCTGGTACATGGCGCGGCCTTTGCTGAGATCAGCCTTGGCGAGGACGTCTGGACTTAGCTTGGCCTTGAGGTCTTCGATGAGTTTGGTTTTATCTCCTGCGGAGTCACGCAATTCTCCCCAGACTTCAGTGAGCTTTTTGGTTAGACTTTTATCATTGAGACCCCGAATCTGGCGTGCGTGAAACGCGGAGAGCTCGCTGCGGGGGATTTTCCCTGCCCCGACTTGATCGAGAAGCACCTTCGCAAAAGACGGGCGCGATACCAGAGCCGCGATAATGCCTGGGCGATCTTCTTGGCTGAATTTGCGGTAATTGGAAGCCAGTTTTTGTCCAATGGCCGGGTCGTCAAACTGAGCCAGGCCCTTTGCGGCTAACCCGTTCAGTCCGCGCACATCCAGCAGTTTTTCACAGAGGGCGCGGAGATCCGCAGGCCGTGCATCAAGGAGTGTTTTGAGGGCTTCGAGGCGGTTTTCAAGCGGAGCCTGATCATCCAGTGCAAGGGCTTTGACTTCATCCAAGGCACGACCATCTCCAAACAGGGTGGAGAGTTCGCGAATGGCTTTTTCGGAGCCCTGCGGTGGCTGAGAAATAAAGCTATCCCAAGCCTCAGGTTTGGGGGCTTTGCGCCAGCCTTGGAACGCTTCACTCATGCCCTGCAGAATAGCGATCCGGTGCGCATCGGGTTGCTTCGAGGTATTCTTTAAGAGGGCATTGAGAGGAGTGGCATTTTTTTCCAATCGGCTCGCGAGATTCCGGGTGATCCAGCGAGTCGTGTCAGGCCACTGACTGTCTTTGGCCACAGTGACGAGTGCTTGCGGATCACTATTGCCCAAGGGAATGAGGCCGTACCAGACGAGGGAGGGGAGGAATTTATCCTGAGCGTCTTCTTTGTGCTTCACCAGTGCACTGGCCAGGAGAGCACGATGTTGAAGCGGCAGACGTTGAAGAGTGCTGGCGAGAGTCAAACGAACGGCGCTTGATGGCTCTGTCTTGGCTAGGTGAACCAATGATGTGTAGATGGATTCATCAAAGGCTGTGGCGGCGTCAGCTCCTGTAGGACGTTGGCTCTTGAGCGTGTCGAGTGGCCAGTGATCAGTCAGCAAACGGATAGCCCAGGCGCGAACGTATTCGTTTCCGTCTTTCAGGTGAGATAGCAGCATCGCGGGGGTGGTTTGACCTGCTTGATATTGTTTCCAAATGGTTTGCAGTTTGCCCTCGCCGATGAGACAGCGGGGGTAAAGAGCTGGCTGGCGGGCGCTGGGTTTTTCATAGCTGATTTTGAAGATGCGACCGCTGGTGCGGTGGACGCCGGTGGAGTCGTGGCATTCGCCTGTGTCACTCCAATCAAGCAAGTAGCCGCTGCCATCGGGGCCCGTGCTGATTTCGATGCCTCGGAACCATTCGTCTTCGGTCAGGAAGACATCGGGCTCATGCTTGCCGACGTATCCGGAGCCGAGTCTTTCTAATCGCTCCACATTGGCGCGGCGGCCATGCATGTTGAGGGTGAAGAGTTTGTCACGGTACTCGTTAGGCCATTGGTCAGCCTGATAGATCATCATGCCGATGTGGGCATGGCCGCCGCCTAGGTCGTTGGCTTTGCCGTCTCGGCTTTCCTGCCAAGAGCCTGAGGTGTCAAAGTGGTAGTGGTCAGCGATGGTATCAAGCCGCTGATAGACCCCTGGATTCAGGGATGGGGAGGTGTCATGCAGGTGTGCGCCAGGCATGAGATGCCAGAGGTGACCGGTGACGGTATTGATGAAAAACATTTCGCCATTTTTGTCCCAGTCATGGCCCCACGGATTGGTGGTGCCATGGGTGAGGACTTCGACGGTTTTCCGCTGAGGGTGGAAACGCCAGATGCCGCCCTTCATGGGGATGCGCTCAGCCTCTGGGGTGCCAGGGACGCCGAGGCTGGCTGGGCAGGAGTGACCGCAGCGGCCATAAAGCCAGCCATCGGGCCCCCAACGCAGACCATTGGCGAAGTTGTGATAGTTGTCTTTGGCGACGGTGAAACCGTCCAGCATCACCTGTGGGGGGCCATCCGGGATGTCATCGCCATTGGCATCGGGGATGAAGAGGACCTGAGGCGGACACATGAGCCAGGTGCCACCGTGGCCCACTTCCACGCTGGTCAGCATTTGAACGTCGTCGGTGAAGACCTTGCGCGTCTCGGCCACACCGTCGTTGTCCTTATCCTCCAGGATGATCACGCGGTCACGCAGGGCCAGATCGAAGCGCTTGCTTCGCTCGGCATAGGTGTAGTTTTCAGCCACCCACATGCGGCCTTTGCTATCCCAGGCCATGGCGACAGGGTTTTGCACATCGGGTTCTGCGGCAAAGAGGGTGGCTTGAAAACCTACGGGTAGTTTCAGTTTCGCTAAGGCCTGCTGCGGGGTGGGGGGCTGGGCATCACCAGGGTCACTGTTGTAAACCTTGGGGAAATCTGCCAGGAGGGCGCAGGGAAGGGCGAGGAGCAGGGGGATGAAACGCATGAGCGGGGGGGAGACACAAAAAGATGGAAGCGTGTGACAATGCTGACAAGAGGATACGTAGCATGGGGTGTGCTTTCCTTCTTGCTACTGATCGAAGTCTCCGCTGGGATAGTCAAAACCAACTATGAAAATCACTTTCTGTGGGGCGGCGGGAACGACAACGGGATCCAAGCATCTGATCGAGATCAATGGAGCCAGGATTCTCCTGGATTGCGGGCTGTATCAGGGGCGGCGGAAAGAAGCGATGGAAAGGAATGCGGATTTCCCTTTTGATCCGGCCAAAGTGGACTGTGTGGTGCTGTCACATGCGCACATTGATCACGCTGGAAATCTGCCGCATCTTTATAAGAAGGGGTTTACAGGGAACATTTATTCCACACCTGCGACGCGAGACCTCTGCAGCATCATGCTGCCGGATGCGGCGCACATTCATGAGAGTGACATCGCGTGGCTGAATAAGCACCGCAAGCGCGATGATCTGCCATTACTAGTGCCCAACTACACGAAGCTGGATGCGGAGGAATGTCTGCGGCAATTTGTGACCATCGGCTATGGGCGTGCGATGCACATTGCGGATGGGGTGACGATGACCTTCATAGATGCAGGACATATCCTGGGTAGTGCACAGGTGGTGCTGGATCTCGAAGATCATTTAACGAAAAAGAAGTGTCGTCTCCTGTTCAGTGGAGATGTGGGGCGCCCTGGCAACGATCTCCTCAACGGGGCCATGCCGTGTGCGGATGTGGACTACCTCATCATGGAAAGCACGTATGGCGGGCGGCATCATGAAATGGCAGCCAAGACCTCTGAGCACATCTGCCATCTGATCCGTGAGATTCACCGAAGAGGCTCGCACATGATTATCCCGGCTTTTGCCGTGGAAAGAACGCAGCAACTGCTCTACACGCTGGATAAATTGCGTGCGGAGAACTGTTTCCCCCCAGTGCCGGTGTATGTGGACAGCCCACTAGCAGTCAGGGCGACGGAGATCTTTCGCCTGCACATCGAAGACCTCAAGCCGGAGGTGCGTGATGCCGTTTTTATGAGAGATGACCCATTTGGCTTTGAGGGGCTGCGCCTGGTGCGAAGCGTGGATGAGTCGAAGTCTTTGAATCTTTTGAAGGGCCCGGCGGTCATCATCTCGGCTTCAGGCATGGCAGAAAGTGGGCGTATTTTGCACCATCTTCGAAACAATGTGGGCGGCGCGCAGAACATCTTGTTGTTCGTTGGTTATTGTGCTGAAAACACGCTGGGCTGGAAGCTGCGTAGTGGACACCAGAAGGTAAATATTTTGGGTGATGAATTCACGGTAAGAGCGGAGATCGAAACTTTGGATTCTTTCTCCGGTCATGCAGACCATGAGGAGTTGCTGGAATACTTTGACCGTATCTCTGGACCGAAGCGACGTGTGTTCTTGGTGCATGGCGAAAGGGAACGCTCTGAAGTTTTGCGTGAGGCCCTAGCCACTCGTCATCCGGGAGGGAGCGTGGAAGTCGCGAACTTCATGCAGACGGTGGAGCTGTAACAGGCGTGCAAGAGGCCAGACTTGATGATTATCATCATCGAGCCTGGTCGTTAACCCAAGACGAGAGGATTCTTATTTAGGCCCAAACTTGGTGCTGCCCAGAATGCGGAACCGATAAAATGAATCCAAGGGTGAATTCGGGGTGGTGGCAAAGTCTGGCAGCGCAGGATCTGCGGGGTCAATGTAGCGCTCAATGATAGAGGAGCCGCGATTCTCTGCGACGATCCGGTCTTTTCCTTCTTCCCAGGTGGCCCAGGCATCCGCATCATCCCCACGGCTGCGGCTGCGCTGTTGAAGCGATTGCACACGGTAGTGGACTCGATAGGTGTTAGACTTCGTGGTGAGTCGTGGGTACAGCGTGGCATACGGATGTTCGCGGCTATTATCCGCTGTGAGTTTATGCGTTTCCCAGAAGGCAGTCATGTTTTCCAGCGTGGAGTTTTGGGGGACCAGATGCATGGCGCAGATCTCGCTGGGACTGCGGAAGATGTCTCCGGCGTCGAAGCGTTGTTTGAACTGCTTCAAGGTTTCATCCGCATCTATCTCCAGGCGGTAGTTTGTGGCTGAGGTGGAGGATTTATAGACATTGGCCGTGGTGGTGGGAACGGCTAGGACACGCTCACTACGCAGCAGGGCGCGCAGAGCGGTGGTGCGGTCAATGTAAGTGAAGGGAACGATCTGGTGATTGAGATTGATTTTACCGGCCGTTGAAAGCGGCTCAGAGACAGCGTAGGGCTCTACCACGGGCATCCAGAAAAGGTCTAACCAAAGATGATCTGGAGGTGTCTGGCCACCGATGTGGGTGCCGGTAGTGTCTGGGCGGAAGAGCAGGGTGGACCAAGGTTTACCTGCTTTGACTTGGTTAGGCAGAGAGCCAAACATGGCGGGTGAGGGCATTTGGCGATTGGGTGAAAAGAAGGTGGGACCTGTCGTTTCATGTGCCTGATTGGCATCAAAGTAGGGCACGCCGTTGTTATCGCGGTAGTTGTTGCCTTCGTCGGGTTTGTTGATGTAGGGGCCATCTTGAACGGCAGCGGAGCCAGTGTCCCAGTCGCCGCTGGCCTGGGCGAGGGCGATGGCATCAAAAGGCATGTCGGGGCGTTTGTTGCCATTGTAGGGAGCTCCTGCTACATAAGCTCCAGCTTGGTCATCGGCCCCGGCCATGTAGTTGCTACCTGTCGCTTCTTGGAGGGAGTGGGCATTGAATTGACTGGTATTGTCGTAATAACGATGTTTTACCCAGAGGCTGGAAGGGGGCGCGGCCTGAGCGGCGAGCAGGCGATAGTCGCCATGACTGACCTGGACGGTGCGAACGACATCGCTGGGCGTGCCGCTAACAAAATGGATGGGGTTGCCAGAACGTGGTGCGGTGCGGCTCCCCGGGTCTGCGGCAGTGCGGTGGATGCGACCAGCGGCAGCCGCAGGCACCGCAGCGGTGCCGACGAAGCTTGGTGTGCCGGCGAGGGCCCCGTCGCGCGAAAAGGTCCACCAAAATTCGCGGTTGGTCTGCACCGATTGAGTGTCTGTGGTGGAAGGGGGATAGATGGTGCCACTCATGGCTAGGCGGGGCACCGGGAAGGTGCCGCCAGGTAGCTGGATGGTAAGAGTCTGCACGGGTGTCTGACCTGCCAGTGGGTCAAACGCACCTCCAGCCTGTTGCGAATCTGAGAACAGATCCACAGTGATCTCACCACCACTGAACTGCATGGTGCCAGCAGAGGGCACGGTGACGGTGATGGGCACGCTGACAAAAGGGTACGAGTTATTCGCATTGTGGCCTGAATCCGCAGGCATCACTCCACGTGCTGGTAAGCGGCGGCCATTGAGCATGAAACGAGTGCCTGCATGGCCACCCCACATGCGACTGTGGTAACCGCCATTCGATTCGATGCGAAGCACCCCCTCAGCAGGGAAGCCGAGGCTAATGCCGTTTACAGTGAGTGTATTCAGGCCACGAATGCGGATTTGCATGTCGGGGCGCAGGGGGCCCCAGCCTTGGCTAGGGGAGAAGGCCTCTAACAGCAGCATGGCTTCGATGCGGCGTTCCCCAGTCTTCAGCTTCACCGCACTCGCGCCTGAACCTAAAGTGCGATTCGTCGGCTTCGGAGAAGCTTGGCCTTCGTTGTCCTTCGGAATGATGTTGCTTTCGGGCACGGTGAAGTCAGCCGTGGCGATGAAGTGCATGCCCACTTCAGAAAGTGTCATGAAACGGCCAAATCCCTGCGTGGTGCCGATGCGGATAGGGGTGACCTGCCCGTGCCC
Source organism: Prosthecobacter dejongeii (assembly GCF_014203045.1). Taxonomy (NCBI): domain Bacteria; kingdom Pseudomonadati; phylum Verrucomicrobiota; class Verrucomicrobiia; order Verrucomicrobiales; family Verrucomicrobiaceae; genus Prosthecobacter; species Prosthecobacter dejongeii. The sequence continues at coordinate 32,793 of NZ_JACHIF010000011.1, read as the reverse complement.
TGGTTGTGCTCCGGTGCGGTTTGCGCGGCCATTGGTGTATTGGTTGCCCGTGGTTGGGTAAACGTAAGGTTGCGGCTCGATGGTGTCGTCAAATAGATTGGTGCTACGGATGTAGTCGAAGATCTCGGTGAGGATCTGATCCCGATCTTGCCCATACTTGGTTAGAAAGCTGCCGCCGAATCCCGGGATGGGCGCAGATGTGAGGCGCTGCAGGTAGGTGTAGAGCTGTACATTTCGTCCCACATAATCGGCGGTGGCGCTGTCGGCATTGAGCCGATCAAAGATGTAGTTTCGTCCACCGATGCGTGAGCAGAAGGCGATGAGGCGATCATAGGCACTGCGGTGGGTGGCCGCCGGGTTAACACTCACTGGCCAGGCGGCAATGCGGGGCTGATTGAGCAAATTCACCTCGGGTGCACGGCTGTGAGCGGTAAGGAGAAAGCGCGCCTGCTCTAGCTGGGCTGGCGTGATGGGCGAGGCTGCACGGAGATCGTCAAAGATGAGTTCATCCTCATAAGCATAGAGGCGGTCGGCATCTAGAGTCACTGGGGCAGTTGCTAAACTGGTCCCTCCCAGAGAGCCACCGGAACTGATGCGAGTGGAAATTTGTGCAATCTGGCCTCGCGTCAGAGATGGGATAGCTGCGCTAAGATAAGTGGTGGCTGGGTGGCCGGGGTAGCGCTGGTATTCATGCTGAGCGGGTTGGAAATTGGCCAGTGCTTGACGGTCAAATTGGGAGGTGACACGAGGGAGGTCCCAGTAAGATCCTGCCTCAAGCGGGGAGGCTGATGCCCAGGTGTCACCAGCGGCAGTGTTGATGTTGATTTTGTTAGTCTCATCATCTGTCCAAAAGGCGACACGACCCACAATAGGGTTCGCCTGGGTGGGGGCATCTGGCGTGCCGGGCTCCCAACTCACGGTGGCGCCTTCACCATCGGGTCCTGCTGGTGTGGACTGGGTCGGCGAGGTGAGACGGCCATCCCGCAGGACATAGAGCCAGCGCACAGGCATGGGCGCAGCATTGATTCCTGCGGCAGGACTGGCTCCCGTGTTAGCCAGTGGTGGAGTGGTGAGCCTGAGACCCACCGGTGGTTGAGCGGCGGGATCTGCGGGGGGCGTGGTGGCAGGGGGCTGGAAGATGGGGTAGCGAAGCTGACCTGTGAGGGTAGTAACCGGACGATTCAGATCATTGTAGAGAGCCGCATTGTCAGCCCAACCTTCGGGCACATCCGCTCCAGGCGCGAAGTTTCCTGCTCCGGGGGCCCAGACTAGATTTTGGGCGGAGTAGAGCTTGTAATATTTCAGGGGAGCCGCAGAAGCTTTGCCATCGGCTGTGCCATACGTGCGAATCATGCCGGGTTGGCTAGCCCAGGCGATCTCGCCCCCCTGCGAAGTAGCTTCCCGAATTTGTCCAGTGACGAGAGCATTGACGGTATCAATTAACTCGCGACCACGACTGGTGGCTGCGGAGCGAGTCGCCACCTGAGATTCTGTGCTGACGGTGGAGAGGAATGCGACGATGAGACCTGTGAGTAAGGCCAGGAAAACGATGACGAGCACCAAGGCCACGCCGCTGCGGGGTGTGTGGAGGTGAGTTTTCATGAGAGGAAAAGTGAGGGGGGGAGGAGTTTGAAAGCCGCGCGTTGGAAATTATTCGCGGCTCCATTTGGCCGACTTGAGGCTGACTTCAGTGGTGAAGACTCGGGGGTTCAGACGCTGTGCCCTCAGTGTTTCAAGCAGGGTCTTGAGGTCTGCTTTTCTTGAAAGAGGATCAGCATTTTGAAAGAGTCCTGAAAGCCCAAAGTCTGGAGGTGTGGGATCACGACCGATGCGCTCCGCTGAAGCATCGTCAATCGCCACCATGGTCACCTCCACGATGGGCGGGAGCTGGTGCAGGCTATTGAGCTCTTTGCGCACTCCGGCCTGGCCTGCAGTCAGGGTATCATACTCATAGTTAGGCGCTAATGCGCTGCCATCTGCATCAATGGAGGGATCTCCGGCAGGCCCCTGGGAAGGGAGTTTGGGTAGGAAAGTGATGGCTACGATGTTTCGGGCAATGATGTGAGCATCAGGATGGTTCGTCACATCTGGGGGCCAGCGGCCCGCGCCAGGACGAATGAGGTTTTCAGACCGCTGCTTGAACTCATAAAGGCGGAACCCGTAGGTGGGCACCGTGGGTAGGAAGTCTGGTCTTTCGGTGTCTTCCCCGTAGGTGATGTAGTAACCGGTAAGATTTAGCAGATGATGCAGAGCTGTATTGGCCGGTGCTCCCGATTCGCCTAGTGGGGCATAAAAAAAGAGCGCGTGACCGGGGGCCTGGGCTGCGGGCTGCTCTAGCAAAGTTGCTGCTGGACCAGACCGCAAACGTAACTCTGAGTGACGTCCATAACGGTCTGGCTGAAAGGTGGCAGAGTTCGTTGCATCGCGTCTGGCCCCTGTGCTGTCATAGTAGTCGAGATAAGTGTTTAAAGTGGCTTGTGCCAGATTTCGTGAGATGGTTTCGAAGGCATCTCGGGCTTGTTGAAACTGGCTGACTTTGCCCCGAGTGCTGCGCCATATATTGGCTGTACGATCTGTCAATGTGGCGAAAATGAGCATGAGAATGGTCACCACAGCCATGCTTACTAGCAATTCGACCAGGGTGAAGCCTGTGCTTCTATGGCTTTGGCCTAACTGAGTATTAGGATGATGGTGTGGGCTCATAGACTTTTAGCCACATGGCCGGTGAAAGTGGAAAACTTCAGGGATGTCATGCTGGAGTCTAAAGTGCCTTCAGGAGGATCTGCGGGGCCTGTGGATGGGCCTGCAATCGGCAGCTCTTGACCTTCAGGATTCAGTGCCACCTGCACGATGACGGTAGCGAGATGAGGTTGTGGGGTGCCTCCAGCCTCCGTGGGAATGGAGGTGGTATTTTGCACCCGAGTCAGGGCGTGATAGATGGCTCCTGCTTCACTTGTTAATTCAGTGCCTTCGTCGTCAAAGTAGCGCCATGGCTTCGTAGCGGGTGCAGCGGTGAGGACTTGGTAGTCTGTCTGCGCAGCTTCATACAACAATCGCTGGCCGATCTGTGAAGTGACCGTGGTATTGAGAGCATCGCGAAAATTCGTTAAACCTGCTGGAATCAGGCCGATCATGAGGGTGATCGTGGAAGCTGCGATGCCGATGGCGACGACGACTTCAACCAATGAGAATCCGAGACGTGACCTGGGGGGGAGGGACGTTTTCATGGGGAGATAGGGGCTGAGGGGTATGGCTTCTGGCCTTTTTCGAAAGAAAGCTAAATATTAGCCTAACAAAAAGTGTATTATTGTTGGGTTTGTCTTTTCCCGCGTCGTGTGCGGCACGCTGGATTACAGTGACGCGGGGCTATGCTGAGCTCAAATCAGGGCCGGTAACTGCGGATGGTGCCGCGCGCCGGTTTGATCTGAACGGTGACGTAGTTAGGCGGTGGTGATTCTTTGACGGATCGAGGATACATCGTCAAAAACCACTGCTGTTGGCTATCTAAGTCCGTGCTACCATCTGGTAGGAAACGAATGCGAAAAGCGCTGTAATCTGTGCCACCATCTGACAGGGGAATTTGCTCATCCCCTGTCTTCCAGTCATTTTTCAGACGGGAATCTGAGATCAGGGTGGAGAGGCTGCTATCTTCACTGATGTGGATAGCCTCGGGCAGGCGGCGTGCTTCGCGCAAGGGTTTCGCTGTAGCATTGTCCTCGTCGAATATGAAGGCTTGTAGAGCATTCACCCCTTGGTCCTCACCAAAGGAGTTTGGGACGTTGGGACGGTAAAGCCGAACTTCCACCACACGATCTTTAGCGATGGCTGTATGGCGGGCTAACCGGAGTTCATCCATAACGGTTTCACCGGCCGAGGTGATCTGATTCGCCACCACCACATCCTGAGCCACATTGGCGGCTAAGGTTAGGAGAATGGTAGAGATGGAAACAACGACGAGAACTTCAATCAGGGTAAAACCAGATCGCCGCTGGCGGGCGTTGTTTAAAGACAGCCTGTGGAGCGAAGCTTCTGTCTCGCTCCTGAGCCGTGAAGGCGGGGAAAATTCACCCGGGGTAGAAGCGGAAATCACTCTTTGGCTGGTGGGATGAGTCGCTCTCATGTATTACTTTGTAAATACACGGACAAATTTGCTCAATATAAAAATGATTTTTGATTGTCTTTTTATGACTTTGTGCGGTTAACAAGAAAGATTTTTCTTATTGAGGCGTGTCATCGGGCTTTACAGCTTCGGTTGCACGGGAAATGGGTTTTGAAAAAGCCAATCTTGTTTTACAAATCTAGTTAGGGGGACGGTGAGACTTGGAGAAAAGTGTTTTTCAGTCGGGACGGTGTCACCATCTTCTCTGGAGGTGGGCGCAGTCTGAGTGCAGCCTGCGTTATCCTGGGGATAGGTAAACTCCTTGGTTGCGAAATGGCCGGGGCACGCCTTCTTGCGCGCCCCTGTATGAGTAGCGAGCAGCGTAAAGCATTTCCTTTTTCTGAGTTTGAGCCGAAGTGGCAGTCCGAGTGGGATGCCAGGCAGGCTTTCCGTACCCCGAATCCTGGGGATGCGGACTTTGATGCTTCCAAGCCGAAGTATTATGTGCTCGACATGTTCCCATATCCCAGCGGTGCGGGCCTGCATGTGGGGCACCCGGAAGGCTATACGGCCACGGACATCATCGGCCGCTATAAAAAGATGACGGGGCATAACGTGCTGCACCCCATGGGCTGGGATGCCTTCGGCCTGCCGGCGGAGCAGTATGCCATCAAGACCGGTCAGCACCCACGCGTGACGACGGAAGCGAATATTGAGGGCTTCCGGGGTCAGTTGAAGCGGCTGGGCTTTGCCTATGACTGGAGCCGCGAGGTGAACACCACCGATCCGGGTTACTTCAAGTGGACGCAGTGGATTTTCACCAAGCTGTACAATAGCTACGTGAATGCCGAAGGCAAAGCTGCGCCCATCAGCGAGCTGGAGGCTCAAGGCCTGAGCCGCACAGAGATTGACGCCCGCCGCCTCGCTTACGTGAGCGAGGCTCCGGTAAACTGGTGCCCGGAGCTGGGCACGGTGCTGGCGAATGAAGAAGTGGTGGATGGCAAGAGTGAGGTGGGTGGCTTCCCGGTGGAGCGTCGCCCCATGCGACAGTGGATGCTGCGCATCACCGCCTTTGCCCAGCGCCTGATCGATGAATTGGACGGCCTGGACTGGCCAGAAAGCATCCGCCTGCTACAGCGCAACTGGATCGGCCGCAGCGAAGGTGCTGAAGTGAAGTTTGCCCTGGTGGGCAGCGAGCAAACAGTGACGGTTTTCACCACACGTCCAGACACGTTGTTTGGTGCGACCTACATGGTCATCGCCCCAGAGCATCCGCTGGTGGAAGTGATTTCGACACCCGAACAGAAGGACGCCGTGGCAGCTTATCAGAAAGCCATCGGTTCCAAGTCCGACCTTGAGCGCACCGAGCTGGCCAAAGATAAGACCGGCGTCTTCACAGGCGGCTTTGCCATCAATCCGGTCAATGGCGAGAAGATCCCCGTCTGGATCGCCGACTACGTCATGATGGGCTACGGCACCGGTGCCATCATGGCCGTGCCTGCGCATGATGAACGGGATTGGGAATTCGCCACGAAGTTCCATCTACCAATCCGTGAAGTCGTTGCCGCTGCTCCGAAGCTGAGCGGAGAAGGAGGGGCCGTCTGTGAGATGGAACCTGCTGCTTGTTTTGCAAATGAAGGATTTGCCGTGAACTCTGGCTTTCTGGATGGCCTGTCCACCGCAGAAGCCAAAAAGAAGATGGCGTCCTGGCTGGAGGAAAAAGGCCTGGGCAAGGGCATGGTGAACTACAAACTGCGTGACTGGCTATTCAGCCGTCAGCGGTATTGGGGCGAACCCTTCCCCATCGTGTGGGAGAATGGCGAGCATCGTTCCATCCCAGAGACGGAGCTGCCGCTGCTGCCGCCGACTTTGGAAGACTTCAAGCCTACTGGCACGCCGGAACCGCCGCTGTCCAAGGCGACGGATTGGGTGAAGTATTCCGAAACGGCGACTCGTGAGCTGAATACGATGCCACAGTGGGCGGGTTCCTGCTGGTACTATCTGCGGTATTGTGATGCGCAGAATAACCAACGATTCGTCAGCGAAGAGGCGGAGAAATACTGGATGGGCGGTGGCAAGCCCGGCGGTGTGGATTTGTACGTGGGCGGCACGGAGCATGCCGTGCTGCATCTGCTGTATGCGCGCTTCTGGCACAAGGTCTTGTTTGACCTGGGCTACGTCAGCACGCCAGAGCCCTTCCAGCGTCTGGTGAACCAGGGCCTCATCATGGGTGAGGACGGGCAGAAGATGTCCAAGAGCCGCGGCAACGTGGTGAACCCGGATGATGTGGTGCGCGAGTATGGCGCGGATGCACTGCGCCTTTATGAGATGTTCATGGGCCCGCTTGAGCAGGTGAAACCGTGGAGTATGAAGGGCGTGGAGGGCGTGTATCGCTTCCTGGCCCGCGTGTGGCGTCTGGTCATGGAACAGAACGCGGAAGGCGTGTGGAGCATCTCCAGCACGCTGCAAGATGTACCTGCGGACAAGGCCGTGACGAAGGTGCTGCACGAGACCATCAAGAAGTGCGGAGAGGACATCGAGAAGCTGAGCTTTAACACCGCGATCGCGCAGATGATGGTGTGCACAAATGCTTTCACGGCAGCCACCGCCAAGCCCGTGCGTGAAATCGTGACTTTCCTGAAGGTGCTGGGCCCCTTTGCCCCGCATCTGGCTGAGGAGCTGAATTCACGCATCGCTGGGGCCTTCCCTGAGGTGGCAGTGAAAGGGCTGCTGAGTGATGAAACCTGGCCAGTTTATGATCCTGCGGCCCTGGTGGAAGACGAAGTCGAAATCGTCTTTCAGGTGAATGGCAAGCTGCGTGACAAAGCTCGCATCGCCATTCAGGCCACCAAGGAAGAGATCGAAAAAATCGCTCTCGCGAGTCCGCGTGTGCAGGAGTTCATGGAAGGTAAACCCGTGCGAAAACTGATCGTGGTGCCAGGTAAGCTGGTTAACATCGTGGTGTAATCCGGATGATTTGTTGAAGCCGTGCTCTTGCCTGGGAGCACGGCTTTTTTGTTTATGAGAGGTGGGACGTTCCGCATCTTGGAAGCTTCGTGTGGGGCGGCAGCTCTTCATGGAGCGCGGGCGTCCCTCCTGCTGTTTTCTGCGTCTCGCGGAAAACCGTTCTGGCGGCTCGTTCCCGCTTAAAGCTGAGTGGTGAGGGGAGCGTTTTCGCTGAGTTGGTCGTCCGACGTCCACATCTGTTTGTCAGGGCCGGCCGAGCGGATCGTCATCTGCCAAGCGCTTTCAGGGTGGAAACGATAAGGGGTGCCGTATCGGTCCAGGAGCTCGCCGTCTGGACTGATGGAGGGGTGGGTTTTTGGCAAGACTGCGATGCCTTTGGGATTCTCCCCCTGGAGACGGCGAACGATTTCGTCATTCAGCTCGCCTGTAGGCATGGCCCCAAAGGAACGGCGGAATTCTTCAAGCAGCGTAGTGACGGTCTGCACGTCGTCAAAGAGGGTTTCGTTTTTGGGGTAGTTAGCGTTGCCGTACTTTGGGTTAGGTATGCCTTCAGGAGCGGGAAGAGCGTCAACGATTTCAATCACAGGCAGAGGATGAATAGTGCCTTTCGGTGTGGTGGCATAGAGATGGATGCCGTCAGGACTGTCAATCGGAGGCGGTGGCATCGGTGGGCGTAACGGACCACAGAAGGCAGGTTCGATAGGCCCCTGAGTGGCGGCACGCTGCGTGAGGAAATCTCTTGAGGCCACTTCGGGTTCGCCTGCAATCCACCATGCTAATGAGAGGATAGTTATCAGAACGATGGCGAAATCGAGGTGTTTGACGGATTTCATGAAAAGGGGGAATCAGGTGAGGATAAACTTAAAACGATGACTTGAGGGATCTGTAAACTGACAGTCAGGCTCAATGTTAGGCCCAGCCCCCTTTGAAGAAGGGCTGGGCGTTGTGGGCGTCTGAGGTTTACACGGTGAAGTCAACGAAGCTGAGCTCGGTAGGGATGGTGAGGGAATTTTGGAAGCGACCGAGGTTGGGGAAGATGTCATTGATGTTGGCTCCAGTGACGCCGGGAACGTAGCTGGTGCCTTGACTCATGAACCATTTGGCAATGACGGAGGCGTATTGGTCCACCGCATGGGTGGGGATCCAGCGGCCACGGTTGCTGTCCACATCCTGGCCAGTGGCACGGGCTAGGTCAGGAAAGTTGCCGTAAACATTTTGTCCAATGACAGGTCCTCCCATAACGATCTGGTGACCGCCCCAGCCATGGTCGGTTCCAGAAGCTGCAATGCCACCATTGGGTTGGAGCGTGCGGGCAAAGTCGGAGTGGGTGAAGAGGAGGGTGTCATTCCAGAGGTCGCCACTGCCTTCGGCGGCGGTGATGGCATCAATGGCATCTTTGAATCCCTTGAGAGCTTTGTCGAGATTTCCCATGAGAGTAGCGTGGTCGGTGAGTTGGTTTTGATGGGTGTCAAAACCGCCCATGCTGACAAAGAAAATCTGTCGATTGTTCTCCAATGCCGCCCGGCCTTGCATGAGGCGAGCCACCATTTTGAGCTGGTTGGCTACATCGGGCAGCGTGGTGACACCGGGGAAGGCGGCAGCAAAGGCCGCATCTATGGCAGCAGTGGATGAGCCCAGGGATGCGCCGACGACAGCTTCATTGTCGCGCGCCCTTTTCATGACGTCATTGTAGCCTTCTTCAAGATGGTGTTGGTAATGGCTTTCGTTTTCACCTAACTCTAAGCGTGTCAACTTGGTGATGGTATCGAGCGCTTTGAGCGTATTCCCTGAATTGTTGGCGGCATACTGAACTGGGCTGACGCCGTAGTTGGCAGAGTTACCGTAAGTGCCGGTGTTGTAGGCCGGATTGGTGGTGGCATTGTAGCCAGAGAGGCCCACGACACCACCCGTGCTGACTGCGTATTGCACCACGCTGCTGCCCACTTGAAAAGAGTTTTGGCCGGCGATGGAAATGTTCATCGAGACTTTGCTCGTGGGATTGGTGATGGAGTTGAGCAACTCGGCGGTGCGGCCACCCCAGCCATTTTGAAAAGGCTTGTCCGGGATGCTGCTCTGCCACTGGAGCTGCTGATCGCTGTGGGAAAAGAGCTGCGGTGGGACAGGCGTGGTGCGCGGCACGGCGACGTATTGTGCCCGGGTGATGGGTTGGACGAGGGTGCCTACATTGGCCACGAAGGCGAGGTCGCCACTATTAAACAGGCCCTGGGTGTGGGTCATGCTGGGGTGTAGGCCGAAGCTGCTAGCACTTGCCTGATTGAACCCACCGGCTGGAGCCGTGAGGGGGAGCGCGGCGCTGGTGCTGATATGGAGTGGATGGGTGGTGGGCCGTGCTGTATCATAGTTGGTTCGCGCAGTGCCGGCAGTGGGCACCAGCATGTTGTTGGCATCATTGCCTCCATAAAGGAAGAGACAGACGATGGCCTTGTAATCCGTCGGAGCGCTCTGGGCCATCGCGCTCTGGACGAGGCGGAGGTGAGCCAGGGTATTGACCACGGAGGTGACGCCGAGGCTGGCGCAGGCGGAGCGGCAGAGGAAGTTCCGCCGGGTATCGAAGTGATCTTGATGCTTGCGATTTTTCATAAAGGTCAAGGTGTTCGGGTTTCGATTCGGGCGGACTATTTCTGGACGATAAATTCGGGAGAGTTGGTGATGAGGTAGAGGGCCGTGCGCACGCGGGAACCGGCATTGGCCTGGGTCACCGGTGGTGCGTCCACATAAGTGGCGGCTGTCTGATCAATGATGATGCTGCGCGGGTCTTTGCCGCCTGAGACGTAGGGATATTTAGCCTTCAGGGAGCCTGCGCACAGAAGGGCATCCAGTCGATCCACAAGATAAGTCGTCGCACTGATCTCAGTCTGGCCAGACGTTTCCCGCACCAGGCGGTAGTCTGTAGTGAGGCTAGCGAGATTGATGAAGACGTTGTCGAGATTGCCCGTGGCATCTCCGAGGATGGTGCCTGTGGACTGGCCGCTGGCTGTGGTAGCGGCAGGATCAATGATGGAGCCATTGTCAATCGTGCGGTGGTAGTTCACGGTTCGGACAACGAGGTTTTCCGTCATGATCTGCAGTTCCGGCGCGACAAGACCGGCCGCAGCCACACGGCCACCAGGTGTATAGTCTGGCAGGTACCAGTTAAACACACTCGGCATATTGTTGGGAATCTGACCGAGGTCCGTCAGGGTATCGCTATACCGATAGCTGGTGGCTCCTGAGCCCAGATTGGCGAGCTGGCCAGCAGGGTAACCATAGCTGCTGAGATCTCCCACATTGATCTGGGATGTCGAATTGAAGGCGCGTAGGATTTGGGTATAGCGGATGAGAGGTTCCTTCACCTTGCCAAAGCCCACGTTGACCGAGGTGGTGCTGTTGACCACCTGGGGATCTACATTGGTTAGGCTGCGGGCTTCATAGTCGAGGAGAATGGCTTTAACGACATCTTTGAGGCTACCTTTGACTCCACTGCCATTGTTCAAAAACACCTGCGAGACACGGTAAACGTAGCCACGGCTAGGGTTGCTGGTGACCAGACGCTGAATGAGTCGTTTACAGATGAAGGGTGCAGTGTTCGGGTGGTTGTAGAGTGTGTCGAGTGCCTTGTCCAGATCTGCTTCTGCATAGTTGGTTCGCGCCGTCGTGTCAGTGCTGGTGCCTGTGTAGGCATCATGCGTAACTCCGAGGATGGATTTGGCCCCTTCGTCATGATAGGCGGGGAAGTTTTTCATGGGGTTTTCATACCCAGGGTGGAAGTATTCAGCCCCTTCGCTGGCGTTCAGGAAAGTGTTCTGAACAAGTGTGGGGACATAGCCATTGGCCGCGCTGTTTTGAACGTAGGCGAAGCTCCAGCCCGTGAAGATCTTGGAAAGCTCCTTGATGTCATCGTTATCGTAGGTGGCGATGGGTTGGCCGCTGTTAGCCAGTTTGATGGTCCCGTCTGGATGCAGTTCGAGCAGGCCAATGGAGAACAGTTGCATGATTTCACGAGCGTAGTTTTCATCGGGCGAAAGCGTTTGCACTCCGTTCACATCGAACTGGGCTTTCTGGTTTTTCAGGTGGCTAAGGTACTTGCCCATGATGGGGCTCTTGCTGATGTCCTCTAGCAGATGTCGGAAGGTGATGGTGCTTCCAGTAGCGCTGCTATACGTGCCGTTAGGCGGCTGGAGGTGGCGTTGGCCATCGGCGAAGTCACCCAGCATGTCATAATAACGGCTGTGGCCGTAGGTTCGAGATTGCACAGTGCCTTCACGATCCGAGACGACAAAGATCTGCTCCAGGGCGTAGGCGGTGCGCTGGCGAAGCTGATCGTGAGCACGGTTGACGACTGTCCACCAGGCGCGTCGGCGGTTGATATGGTCTGTATCGTAGGACTCCTTGTTGAGGCCTGGGGGGATGGGGCGGTAGGTCCAGGCGCCCGCTGGGCTGGGGACTGAACCCCAGCGAGTCCAGTCGAGTGCGTTGTCTGGCGGTGGTGCAGCAGGGTAAGTTTCATCCACGGTGGTCGTGGCTGGATTGTCCACGACTGCGGGCAGATCTGCCTGAAGACCGCGAAGAGCGAACTCTTGGTTATTTGCGGCGAGATGGTAGTCATACAGTGTGGTCTGGCTGCGGCTCCACTGATCATTGATCCAAGCGGTGTAGGCGGCGATGCGGTTGGTGGCTAGTTTTTTGTCACCTGAGATGGTCGCATAGAGGGCATCGGCATCGGCTTGGTTAGCACCAAAGGTGGCCTGAGTGAGGAAGCGGATGATGTCCCGACGTACTTGTTCATCGGTCGTGAAGTTTTCCAATCCTGGCGCAGCAGGTGGGGTGACGAAGGGGCCAACACCTGTGACACGGGTGAGCTCCGCCTTGATTTCTCCGCTGGAGTAGCGGGTGGTGTGGACGTTGACATACAGGAGTTCGGCCGGTGTTTTACGGAACAGCGCATCAATGAGCTGCTGGGCTTTATAGCCAGCGGAGTCCACAATGGTCCAAGGGTAGTCAGAAAGAGGGCCGTTTGGCAGGCCGTCAGGGTCACCATACACAATGGTGCCGCCGTTGTAGTGAACATGGCTGCCATCAATGTCCGCCTGGGGGGTGGTCAGGCCGTTAAAGACGGTAGAGATGCGAGCTTTGTTGTTAGGCCCATTCAAGATCACTGTGGCAAAGCCGGAGGCACTGGTGACGGCAGTGCCTTGTGCAAGGAAAGTGCCCAGGAAGAGCTTTTCATTCGCCGGGATGTCCATGGAGTCATTGATCAAAACAACGGAGTTCGTGGGAGAGGTGATGGTGTAGAGAGATGCATTGGCGGTAGCTGTCAGCCGCAGTCCCTCGGGATATTCATTGAGACCGTCATCTACGGGGCGAATGTAGATGTCCACGCTCTGCGCGTTGGCCGTCATAGGGATACTGGTAGTAACCTGTGTGCCGCCAGTGGAAGCGGTCCATGCGGTGTAGTCTGCACTGCTGGCAGGCGCGCGATTGGTGTCAGTCGTCGCTGTTCCCGCGAGTGTGAAATTGACCGTCATGGGGGCGAAGCCTCCATTGCGATTGATGCGCAGTCGAGCATTTGTGCTGCTGGTGATACCAGCAGTGACGTCGTTGATTTCATAACCATTGGTTGTGACAGTGCTGACGGTGATAACACCGCCTGTAAAAGCGGTGTGGCTGCTGGATGTCACAAAGTCTAAACGATTATGATATTCCTGCTGACTGGTGAGGAGGTCACTGTCTGGGTCTAGCGCGCCGTCGGTGCCATTGTTGGGGTCCAGCCCGACCGTGGTTTCCCAAGCATCGGGTGCGCCGTCTTCATCAAGGTCTTCTGCTCCTTGAACGGAAAGGAAAGCCACGGTTTCAGCACTGTGGGTGTTATTGACGGTGCCTTCGCCATACTGGGCTGGGTGGGCATCCTCCTGAGCGACGAGGTCCACGCGATCTGCAAAGAGGTAACGCCAGCGGAGGGTGGCGGGATCAGTATCGTTCTTCGTCTGCATGGAGGCAAAGATGTAAGGGTCTGCATGCGGCCGAGAAAAAGTGCGGGTGCGGAAGGCACTGTCAATGTTCGTTCCGGTTCCAGCTTGGAAACGCATGCGCGTGGTGAAAAAATTACTGCTGCCCTGAGTCATAGCTACCCAATGGACGGTCTCTGCAGCATGGGCGGTGGTATCAATTTCAGATTCATCCAATTCGACAGCGAAGCTGCTGGTCGTGACAGCACTGACACGGGATTGAACCGCTTGTGGATCGGCCACAGTGGTGACCTGAGAGAAAAGGACCGGGACCGCAGGGAAGCCTGAGGCGAGGGCCTGGGTTGTGCCAGTCTGGGTGACGCCGGTTTTGGCCCCAGCCTGCCAAAGAGTGCCGCCGATGGCGAAGGTGCCAGACTCCATGACGAGGTAGCTGAGTTTTTCCGCAATGTTATGGCTCTGAGTGGTGTGATGGTCCCAGCGATCCACTTGAAATTCAAAACCCGTGCTAGTCACATTGCGCACGCGAATCGTCATGGAGGTGCTGCTACGGTAAGAGAGTGGGCCGGTGATGATGACGGGATTTGTATATGGCATGGCAAAGGTGACGGGGGTCCAGGTCGTGGCACTGGCCTGAGTCACGATGACATCACCCACTTCCACCTTGGCCGCGATTTCCCCAGCCATGTCCCCGAGCACGATGTAGCCAAGGTCTTCAGCGACGTGGGCGGTTTCAGTTGCTGCGGAGGTTTCTTCCTGGATTCGAAGTTGAACACTGGTGGTCGTGAGCGCCGCCATTTTAACTTCACCAGGATCCATTTCATTTGCAGACTGTGTCTGTGCGATGAGGACTGGGGCCGTGCGCGTCGCGGGAAATGTGACCGTGGCAAGCGTGCTGGTGACACCACCGGTGGTACGCACAGCACTTAACACCTTGCCATCCAGATAACCAGTGCCCGTGGAGACGGCTATGTAACCAATGCCTTCATTGGAAATAGTGCCTGTATCTAGTTCCTGCGTCTCTAACTTGACCTGAAAACCGGTGCTGGTGACACCGCTGATGCGGGTCTTGAGTGCCTTGACTCCTAGTCCGGCGACTCCAGCGGTGTTGATGGTGGTCTCCACCTGGCCCAAGACGACGGGAGCTGTAGAAAAGCCTGTGAGGGTAGATGCAATATTGGTGCGATTCACCGCGCTGATGCGCCCCACCTGCCAGCGCTGAGTGCCGAAGACGTGAGTTCCTTCGGTGAGGGCAAGGTAGTGAACTGTTTCAGCCGGATGATAACCGTTCTTAAAATCCCACTCGTCTATTTGATACTGAAAACCCGTGGTTGTAACATTGCGCACGCGCAGCACGCACTGCTCACCATTTGTTTGTGTAGCAGGGCCCATGACGACCACGGGAGGGGTGGCGAAGGTGCGTGTAAAGGTGATCGAGTTCCACTGATCTCCTGTGTTTTGGACTGGAGTGGTGATTACGCCAGTTTCGAAATTTGCTGGCACGGCAAAAGCCGCTCCTGCAGCGAGGGTGGCGCTGAGGGCGATATTTCGCACCCAAGAAGTGAGGGCTCTTAACCCAGGTTGATAACGAGGTGGTTGGTTAGCCATAACGCCGCATATTTCAGCGGTCGTTGAAGGCGGGGGGAAGATTCGCGCTGTCCCCTTTTTGGGGGATGGTAAATCTTAAGCCTTAAATTCGGCGATGAAGGATAACAGGAAATATGGGGATGTGGTGAGCCCACTTACCTTTTCAAAAGTCCACGATCAAGGGCTGTCATCACCGCTTGGGTACGATCTTGAGCATCCAGCTTATCTAGGATGCGTGCCACATAGGTCTTGATGGTTTCGGTAGAGACAGCCATCTCTGCGGCGATGAGTTTGTTGGGCCAGCCTTTAGCCATATTTTGAAGCACTTCTTGTTCGCGGCTTGAAAGAGTGACGTGGCTGCGGCGCTCGTGTAATTTCCCCAAAACGGGTTGCGGAAAGTAACGTTTGCCAGAGGCGAGCGTGCGGATGGCCTGAATAAGATCTGGCCGGGATGCATGTTTAGGTAAGTACCCCCGGACACCTGCTGAGACTGCGCGGTGGATGTCTTCCTCTGTTTCCTCCACTGAGAAAAGAAGCAGTCGAGCTGCGTCGAAGCGTTTAACAATTTCTCGTGCGGCGTCGGTGCCATGCATGTCTGGAAGATTACCGTCAAGCACGACGACATCGGGCCGATGCTGCGTGTAGAGATCAATCGCGTCTTGTCCGCATGAACCTTCTGCGATGACGCCCATGCCTTCTTCCAGGTTAAGCGTCGCGGTTAGGCCGATGCGTGTGAAAAAGTGATCGTCCACGATCATGACGCGAATGGTGTTTTCAGTGGGTGACTGCATGGGACGGAAAACTCAGCGGCAGGTGCAGTGAAATGCGTGTGCCTGTTTGCGGATGGGTGCTGATCTCAAGATGAGCGCGTATTTTTGCAGCCCTTTCTTTGAGACCTGCCAAGCCATAGTGCCCTGGAGGTGGGCTACTGAGGAGGCGTGGGTCAAAGCCGACTCCATCGTCTTGGATCAAGAGGTGCAGATGAGGCATGGTAGGCGGGCGCTGCGGCTGAAGAACCCGTTCAGAAGAGTCTGCTGAAGATTCCCGTAAACGCTTGCCTTGGGTTGGGATTTTGGAGGTGACTTTGGTCAAATGGAAGCCCTGTGTTAAGCGTTTTCGTTGGGCGGGTGCGGTGGCCACAGTACTGAGGTGGACCCGAATGTGGCGCGCGGAGGCGTGAGTGAGTGCGTTGTGGACGGACTCCTGGACGATTCTCATGAGTTGGAGCGCAATGGCTTCGGGTAAAGGCGCTTCTTGACCTTCATGAGTGAACTCAATCTGGGTCGAGATGCTGGGCTGAACACGGTTCTCTAACCAATTTTTTAGAGATGCAATGAGACCTGTGGCCAAAGTCGTTTCACTGCGCAGGTCCCAGATGGTGTGGCGGGCTTCGACCTGACAATGCCGGAGCATCGCAGTGGTGTCTTCGATCAGACGGGGCAGCATGTCCGGTGCCGCATGGATGGCGCCTTTGAGTGTTTCCAGGTGCAGGGCGGCACTGCTGAGCTGCTGCTGGAGGCTGTCATGAAATTCGCGCGCGATGCGCAAGCGCTCTTCTTCAGCTGCGGCATGGCTCTCGATTTCACGGATGTGGCGCGCCTGCCGCCAGAGTTGCCAGCGGAAAATGAGTGCGCCAGGGATAGCCAGACCTGCCAGTGCAGAGAGAAGCCACACCGTTAGGGTGAGGCGCGCTGGCGTCCACCAAGAGGGACCTTCTAAAAGAGTCAGGTCTGTCAGGCTTCGAGGATGGATGGAGATGCTGGGCGATGTGCCATCTGCCCCCGCCTCGAAGCTGCCTGGGCTGTGAATGTGGCAGATTCCGGTGATCTGAATGTGGCTACCTTCCAAGAGGTGGCGCATTTGGTTAGGTCTCAAAAAGGTCTGCCAGGCGAGGTGGCAGTGCACCCCGCTGGGTAGCTCTAACGTATGGCGGGGGATGCCGCCAGACAAAGTGTGGGTATGTAAAATACCTTTGAGAGAAACTAACTCGCGCTGCATGCGAGGGTGAAAAAATCCCTGCTCAAGATGAATGGGTGCAGGGGCTCCTGAATGATCAATCAAACGGCAAATGCCGTCTTGTAGGGTTAATCGGCCTTCCACATTCTGCGGCCAACCTGCTACAGCAAGGCGCTGGCCGGGAACAAAGGTGGTTAACTGGCGCGTCGTCACTTCAATGCTCCCGTCTTCTGTCCGCAGGCACACCCATGAGCGGGGGCGTGCTGCTGTGACAATGCCTTGTAAATGGACACGCTGACGCGCATTGGTTCGCGGAGTGGCCTGAATGTCACGGAGGGCCGTGATAGGTGGACTGTCGAAGGCTTCCTCTAAAGCTCGAGGCTGCAGGACCCAACGGCTACGGTAGGATACAAGTAAGAGCGCACTTGCATCTTCTGGCAAAAGTGGCGGGTCTGCCCGGCAGACCAGCACCGCTGTCAAAGTCACGGGACAGTCTAACCACTGATCTAACACGGGCTGAGGCTCACGCCAGGGTAACCGTGCGATGGCGTATCCGCTGGGGGTGCTAATTTCTACCAGCATGGGTGCACTCTCTAGCGGGGGAACGGAAATGCGCCGAACAACACCCGAGACCCGGGTGAGGTGACCATCCAGTCTGAGTTGAGCCGCATCATCTAAATCAAAAGGTAGGGCTGGAATCGCCGTTTTTTCATCCGGAACGGGAAGCACTTCTGGTGCCCCATAGTCACTGCTATCTTTCAGGATCATGGCCAAGCCCTGCCGTCGTGTGAGAAATCCTTCCACCTCCACCGTGTCACCGGGGATCGGAAATTTAGCGCTGGTGCGGGTGCGCGGGTCATAGCCGATTCCGCCTGAGCTATCCTGCACAAAAGCGATGCCTAGCCGATGATTGGTAAAGGTGACAGAGCCCCGCACGCGAACCGGGTCTTTGACATCACGCCGTGCCATCAAAGCCTTAGCTTCAGCGATGGTGATGACGGGCTGCGCCGCCTGTAGAGGGGAGGCGAGCCAGCTATAAACGACGAGGAGAACCCCAACGTAAAAGGTGGTGGCAGATGGGTGGGTCATCTGAGGCGTGCCAAGTCTCTCAAATTTGAGCGAGTCGTGGCAAGCGCCAATTTCATGAAAGCTCTTGGCTGATCAAAGATCGTTCAGGTGGTCTAAGACTTCTTTATGGAAGTCACTTAAGACAAAAAAGCCGCACAGGGAAATCCTGTGCGGCTTTTACTTGGAGATGTCTAACTTGAAGTTTTACTTCGCAGCTTTTTTGAGTGCCTCGGCCTTGCTGGTGATTTCCCAGGTCAGGTCAGCATCGCCGATCTTGCCAAAGTGACCGTAGTTGGTGGACTTGGAGTAGATGGGGCGGAGGAGGTCAAGCTGCTTGACGATATCAGCGGGCTTGAAGGAAAAGGTCTTCAAGACGGCATCCAGGATCGCGTCATCGCTAATGGTGCCAGTGCCGAAGCTGTCGATATGCACGCTCACAGGCAGAGGGTGACCGATGGCGTAAGCAAACTGGATTTCGCACTTGGAGGCTAGGCCTGCGGCGACGACGTTCTTGGCAACCCAGCGGCCCATGTAGGCAGCGCTGCGGTCCACTTTGGACGGGTCTTTACCAGAGAAAGCACCACCACCATGACGGCCCATGCCGCCGTAGGTGTCCACAATGATCTTACGACCTGTCAGACCGCTGTCTCCCTGAGGGCCTCCAACGACGAATTTGCCGGTTGGGTTGATGAGGTATTCGGTGTCTTTGGTCAGCATGCCTTTTGGCAGGACTTTTTTGATGACCTGCTCGATGCAGAATTTTTCAATCTCTGCGTGCTCCACACTGGCGGCGTGCTGGGTGGAAATGACGACGTTGACGATGCGGGTCGGGCGGCCGTCCACGTATTCCACGGACACCTGACTCTTAGCGTCGGGGCGCAGCCACTTAGCAGCCTTGCCAGCCTTGCGGATTTTCGTCAGCTCGCGGCCCAGACGGTGGGCATACATGATGGGGGCTGGCATGAGCTCTTCCGTTTCATCACAGGCGTAACCGAACATGATGCCCTGGTCACCAGCACCCTGTTCAGCATGCTTTTTACCTTCAGCAGCTTTTTCGTCCACGCCCTGGGCGATGTCTGGACTCTGAATGGTGAGGTAGTTGTTGATGAAGATTTGGTCAGCATGGAAGATATCGTCGTCATTGGTATAACCAATGCCACGAACAGCATCACGAATGACTTTGCCGACGTTGATCACTTCATCAATCGGCTTGGTGGTCCCCTTCTTTTTGTCCTGGAGTTTTGGGATGGTGATTTCACCGCCGACGACCACGATGTTGCTCTTGGCGAAGGTTTCGCAAGCGACGCGGCTCTTCGGGTCCACGGTGAGGCATGCGTCGAGGATGGCATCGGAGATGGTATCGCAGACTTTGTCTGGATGACCTTCGCCGACGGACTCAGAAGAGAAGATGTAAGAGCGGGACATGGTGCTGTGTTGGTTATATGGACGAATGATGATGCGTTGATGCGTCCACGCTAGAGTATCGCCCTGTGCGTTGGCGTCAATGTGGAATTCATGATCTCCCTGGGTGGTTTTAGGATAGGTGCAGGCGTGAATCCTTGGATGAATCTGCCAAGCGGTGAACGTTCATGGAGCATGAAGTACGTGATCCTGATTTTAGGGCTATTTTTATCTTTATTTGGCCAAGCCGCCCCTCCTCATGTCGTCTTTGTTTTAGTGGATGACTTCGGCTGGGGAGATCCAGCGACTTTCGGGGGCAAGATACCGACGCCGCATCTGGACCGCCTAGCCCGAGAGGGGATGCAGTTTCGCCAATTTTATGTCGCTTCACCCATCTGCTCAGCTTCGCGCTGTGGAGCCATCACTGGGCAATATCCAGCACGCTGGCACATCACGAGTTATTTGCAATCGCGGGAGGGAAATCGTGCCTGTGAACAGGTGGATTATCTGGCCCCCTCAGCCCCATCTTTGCCCCGTCTTTTTAGCAAAGCAGGTTATGCGACGGCGCACATTGGCAAATGGCATTTAGGCGGTGGGCGGGACGTCACGGATGCGCCGAAATTTGCCGCTTATGGTTATGACTTGGGACTGGGCACCTATGAAAGCCCTGAACCCGCCGCCGCTCTTGGTATAAAATCCATGCCTTGGACGATGGAGCGTGAACCGCAGCAGGTGGCGAGGCATGAGCGCACTCGTTGGATGGTGGATGAGACGTTAGCCTTCTTGAAAGCGAAATCGGCCAAGCCTTGCTTCGTGAATCTCTGGCTGGACGATACCCACACGCCTTTCCGCCCTATGGAGGGGGCTGATGAGCGTGAGCCACTGGAAAAATTCCGGGCGGTACTTACGGAGACGGATCGCCAACTCGGTCGGTTGATGGAGGGACTTCGAGAGTTAGGGCTGGAGAAGGACACCTTGATCTTGCTGGCAGGTGACAATGGGCCAGAACCATCCTTCGACCGTTCACGCACAGGTGGGCTGCGAGGCATGAAGTGGAGCCTCTATGAAGGGGGCATCCGTACGCCGCTCATCATGCGCTGGCCTGGCGTGGTGCCAGCGGGGCAGGTGGATGAGCAGACAGTGGTGAGTGCGATGGATTTATTTCCCACCCTGGCCACACTGGCTGGGCTACCTCTACCTGAAGGTTATATCTCTGATGGGGAAGACATGACCACAGCTTTTAAAGGCACACCTCGTGAGCGTGGTCGGCCTTTGTTCTGGGAGTATGGGCGCAAACCGGCATTGAAAGGGCAGGGGATCCGCACTTTTCCTTATCCAAAAGAGGCGGGGGCTAAATCGCCCAATGTCGGGGTGAGGGAGGGACCTTGGAAACTGCTGGTCAATGCCGATGGTCGTGAAATGGAGCTTTACCATCTCATCATAGATCCAAAAGAAACGACAAACCTTACCGAGCGTGAACCTGAGCAGGCTGCGCGCCTGAAACAGATGGCTCTGAAATGGCGGGCAGAGATGGAGTGAGGGCTCCCTAACAAAAAGGGCCTCAACGAAGATCGTTGAGGCCCTGAAACTTACCAATGAACCCGCCTGGGTTAATAGACGTCGCGGCGGTAGCGCTTGGCGTCCTTAAAGGCAGTCATGTAAGCGACGGCTTCTTCTGGGGTCTTGCCACCTTCTTTTTCGATGATGGTATGCAGTGCTTTGTCCACATCCACGGCCATGCGTGCGGCATCACCGCAGACATAGACGATGGCTCCTTGCTCAAGCCAGGCGAAGATCTCGGCGCTATTTTCCAGCATCTTATGCTGCACGTAAATCTTCTCGGCCTGATCACGGCTCCAGGCAGTGGTCAGCTTGGTCAAGGTGCCATCTGCCAGGTAGGCATCGAACTCGTCCTTGTAGAAGAAGCAGGTCGCGCTGCTGACTTCGCCAAAAAACAACCAGGCCTTGCCCTTCGCGGCAGTGGCTTTGCGCTCTTCCACAAAGGCGCGGAATGGGGCGATGCCGGTGCCTGGGCCGACCATGATGATGGGGGTCTCCTCTTCGGGCTCAGGCAGGCGGAAGCCTTTCCCATGATTCACAAAAACAGGAATGGTGGTCTCTGGAGTGATGCGCTCCGCCAGGAAAGTGGAGGCCACGCCCCCACGCTCGCGGCCATGGCTGGTGTATTTCACCGTGGCAACGGTAAGGTGCACTTCCTCTGGATGGGCTTTCTGGCTGCTGCTGATGGAGTAAAGACGGATGTTCAGTTTCTTCAGCACGCCCATAAACTCAGCAGGCTCAAATTTGGCATCTGGATTCTCGATGAGGAGATCAATGACAAAACGGCCCCAGAGGTAATCTTTAAGTGCTTGTTTGGTCTCAGGCGTGGCCATGTCGGCCAGCAGCGTCTGGCCATTGGTCTTCTCGATGATTGCTTTGATGAGCTTGTTATCTACCTCGGTGATGAGGCTGCCTTCGATGAGGGCTTGGCGGATGGGCACCTGGGCGGCGGTCTTCGGGTGAGTGACGGTCTCTTCGCCAGAAAAGCCCAGCACCTTCAGCATATCGTCCACCAGGGCAGGGTCATTTTGAGGCTGCACTGCGAGGGAATCTCCGGGAGTGTATTCCAACCCACTGCCGGCGAGATCAATTTCGTAATGCCGAGTGTTTTTCGGTGCGCCTGGGCCAGAGAGGTCATAAGCCTTTTTCACCTTGGCGATGAAGGGGTTCTTGACGTTATAGACGGGTTTGCCGGGCGCGGGGGTGCTCATTGATGGTTAGGTTTGGAGATGAAAAAGGGCGCGGAGACTAGACCGCTGAGACTGGTTGTCAATTCGACCTTAGCAGGGCGCGTGCCGGACCTCGGCGCATGTTGCCCTAAATTTGTGAAGAATCAGCGCTCATTTGCGCAATGGGTCAGGGCTTACTGAGGGCAGAAAATCATCCCAAAGCACCCTGCACGGCCTCCGCCGCACGCCGACCGCTGATCAGTGCCCCGTTGATGGAGGCATCTTCACACCAGTCACCACAACGATAAAGCCCCGGTGCAAGCACGGCCCCAAGAGGGCCTTCACCCAGGCGCAATTGGCGCCCCTCCGGCAGTGCATGGCGGATTTGGTAACTCCGCAGGTGATTCCAAAGGTATGCAGATTCCCCAAACCAAGCCGCCATTTGGTCTCTCACCACTCCTTCTAGCTCACCACTGGAGGGGGAGCCGATGACACTGGCGGAAATAAGATGCTGACCTTCGGGTGCGTAGCGCGGAGAGATTTTTGATAATACACAGGCGCTGTTGACAGGCCCTCGGCCATCCCCATCCAGGTAGATTGTCGGTGTTTCAGGCACGGGTTGGTCCGTCGTGAAATACAGACATGTGGTGCTGCGTGCAGGAAGCAGTTTCTCACCCATGGCTTCCGGAATCAGGCGAGCGGCTACTTCTTCGCTGACGGCCACGATGATGTGATCTGCGTGCACGACTTCACCACTCGTCAGAGTGATTTCACCCGCACGAACGGAGGTCACGGGCGTGTTTAGCTTTAGACTTCCGGGCGGTAATGAAATGGCGAGTTGATCCGGAATCGCCTGCATACCGTGGGCCGGGATGGCTGCCCCTCCTGTGCTGAACATGGAGTAAAGAAACAGGAACATGCGGGCGGAAGTGCGCAGATCCTTCTCTAAAAAGACGCCCCCAAAAAAAGCGCGGAAAAATCGGTCAATAAACTCTTCACTGAAGCCAAAATCACGGAGGTAGTCCTCCGTTTCGATTTCCGGGATGCGGCGCTCAATCTTGCGCGTCGTGAGCACCTCTTTGCGCAGGACCAAAGTGTACCACTTGTCCATCCAAGAAACGAAGGGATCACGTGCATGTTTGATGGCATCACGAGGGTGGGTGAAGGGATCTGAGAGCCGATGAAAGCGACCTTTATAAAACAGATCCGCCCCCCGATAAAACGGGCAGAGCTTCAGCCCATCATAGTCTAACACGCGTCGAGCCTCTGGATAAGAGGGAAGCAAAACTTGAAAGCCCCGATCCAGGGTGAATCCATCCACCACATCGGACCGCACCCGGCCACCCACGGCAGCGCCAGCCTCGTAGATGGTGAAACGCAGTCCAGCCTGCGTTAGCGCGCGCGCGCAAGCCAGCCCGGAAAGTCCGGCGCCGATGATGGCGATGCTAGGCGTTCGTTGGCTCATTGTGAATAAGCCGCAACATGAAGGACAGATTTCTGATTGCAAGCTGCACAGGTGCCGTCTGTGATGTTCCTCTCATGATGGATCGTCCCCGCTTGTTACTTCTTGGTGCCACAGGCCGCCTGGGGCGCACCTTGGCTGCTCATTATTCACCGCGTTATGAAGTGATCTCGCCGGGGCGGGAAGAGTTGGATCTGGCACGTCCCGAAACTGTGGCACAAGAGTTGGAGCATTTGGATTTTGATTTGGCCATCAATGCGGCAGCGGTGACCAGTCCAGACCTTTGTGAGGAAGATCCGGCCTTCGCCCTGCGGGTGAATGCCGAGTCCGCCGGTATTGTGGCAAAGGTCTGCGCCAACCGTTGGCTCCGTTACATTCACATCAGCACAGACTATGTCTTTGGAGGCAATGGCTGTGTTTTCCTCAGTGAAGAGGCTACAGCGGTACCAGTCAATGCCTATGGCAGGTCCAAGCTAGCGGGGGAGCAGGCCGTGCTCAAAACGAATGCCGATGCGTTAGTCGCACGAGTTTCTTGGTTATTTGGTACTGGCGGTGGGGGCGTGCCCGAAACGGCTCTTCAGCGGGCGAGAGAGGGCCAGCCGCTCGGCTTCATTGAGGATAAGTGGAGCGTGCCTAGCAGCACCCGCGATATTGCGCATTGGCTGGAAAGGTTGTTTACAGATCTCTCCTCGGTGAAGGGGCTTCTGCATCTCTGTAACACGGGCGTCGCCACATGGCGAGATTACGCCCAAGTCTCTCTGGATCTAGCTCATCAACATGGGATGTTGGATCGGCCCCACCTCACGCATGGCTTAAGACTGCATGATTTTCCTCAGTTCAAAGCCGCGCGGCCACCGTTCACCGTGATGAGTAATTCGCGGCTGAGTTTTCTTTTGGGCGAGTCTCCCCGATGCTGGCAGGATGCCTTAGAAGAGCATATAATTGATCTGCGCAGCAAACACGGCTCATGATCACCACCCGTCGCCATTTTTTGCATCTCGTGTCCGCTTTGGCCGCTAGTCCGGCTGTAGGTGTGGAAGGTCCAAAATTGGACCTATCTGCAGCGGCCGCTTACGTCAAAGAACGGAAAGGTTACGCGCTCCTCATCAAACAACACGGCAAAGTCATTCATGAAAGCTATGCCAATGGGGCCCAGCGAGGAGAAGCCCGACGCATCTACAGCGGTACCAAGGGCTACTGGGGACTTGCGGCCATGGCGGCTGTGGAGGACGGGCTTTTGACCTTGGATGAAAAAGTATCCACCACACTGCCCGAATGGACAGGTAGTAAAAAAGCCATCACCATCGAGCAATTGCTCGATTTCAACTGCGGTCTGGAGCGCTGTCTGAAACTGCATCAAGATGGGCTGACCGACCGCAATCAAATGGCGATGGATCGACCACTCGTCGGCACACCCGGGAAAAGTTTTATCTACGGTCCCAGTGCTCTCCAGGTCTTTCACGAGGTGTTGAAGCGCAAACTTGCAGCGCGTAAACGTTCGGATACTCCCACCCGTTATCTTGAGCGCCGTGTCCTGCGCCCGCTTGGACTGGGGCCCCAGCGGTACCTGGCCGATGCTAGAGGGAACCCCCTATTGGCTGCGGGTTTCCTTCTTTCGCCCAACCAATGGTCACGCATGGGAGATCTGTTGCTTGCAAATGGGAAGCCGGTTTTAAAACCTGATTCTATGAAACCGCTGCTTGAGGGTTCCTCGGCCAATAGCGCTTACAGTTTCGGTTTCTGGAACAATCACGCTGCCAGTAAACCTGGCGCACGCGAAATCGACATCGAAGATCAACTTGAAGTGGACTGGGATCGGCAAAATTGGTCTCGTGTGTGCATAGCCAGAGGGGTGCCGTCAGACCTCATCGCCTGCATCGGCAGCGGCTATCAGCGCCTCTATGCCATTCCTTCACTCGGGTTAGTCATCGTTCGTCAGGGGCTGAATGCCCGTTTTTCAGATGGTGATTTTTTGCGAACATTGCTTGGTACTTAAGCTGATGGTTACGTTATCCCTTGGGTATTGAACTCAACATTGATGAATGATCATATGTTGATATATTGGTTTCATGCCTTCGATCCTCAAGTCTCTCAGCCTCATCTCCGACCCGACTCGGGTACGCATCTTGTTGCTGCTGAAGCAGGAGGAGCTGAGTGTGGCAGAGCTCCAGGAAGTCTTGGCCCTGCCTCAATCCAACATCTCCGCCCAGTTGGCCAAACTGAAGTCCGCTGGGCTCGTCACAGATCGTCGCAGTGGCAAAAATCGGCTGTATCAGCTGGATGAACCTAATAGCAAAGAGAAGGCCGCGCATGAGCATTTCATTGCCCTCATGGAAGCTGCAGGCGGCGAACTTAAGGAAGCCAAAAAGGACGATGCTGCACTAAAAGTGGTGCTGCGTAAACGCCTCCGCTCCGCCCAAGCATACTTTGATACCCTAGCCGGGAAATTTGGGCGGCACTACATTCCCGGTCGTTCTTGGAAGGGGTTGGGGGAGACACTCTTGAAGTTACTGCCGCCTTTGATCATTGCGGATCTCGGGGCTGGGGAGGGGACATTATCTCAGTTGCTCGCGCAGCGTGCTCAGAAAGTCATCGCTGTGGATAACAGCGAAAAGATGGTGGCCTACGGTGCTGATCTCGCCAGCAAGCACGGCTTTGCCAATCTAGAATATCGGCTGGGAGACATTGAGGAGCCACCGATTGAACCGGGCACCGTGGACCTAGTCTTTCTGAGTCAGGCTCTGCATCATGCTCTTAACCCAGAACGCGCCATTCGTGCGGCTTACACGATTTTAAAACCCGGAGGTCGCATTGTGATTCTGGACCTTTTAAAGCATCAGTTCGAAAAAGCGCGCGAGCTTTATGCCGATGTCTGGTTGGGCTTTTCCGAAGCTGAATTGCATGAGATGCTAGCCAAGGCAGGCTTCCGCGAAGCTGAGACCAGCGTCGTGCATCGCGAAAGCCAAAGCCCGCATTTTCAGACCGTGCTCGCTTTAGCGAACAAGGGATGAGGAATGGATGGGAATAAATGACAGGGAAAGTTCTCTCAGGAGCTCAGACTCCTACTATGAAAGCTATTCTCTCTTCACTCCTATTGTTGACGGTTGCTCTTGCGAACGCGGCTGCTCCCGCAGATTTCACCGTCAAATCGGCGACGGGCACAGGTTCCTTTTCATTGATTGAGGCCAAGGGCAAGTTCGTTGCCATCCACTTTCTGTTAAAGACTGAGTGCCCAGTCTGCTTGCGCCACACGCGTGATCACATGACTAAGGCTGCCACGTTACCCAATGTGGTTCAGATCTTCTTAAAACCGGATACGGATAAGGAAATCGAGGCTTGGGCTGGCAAGCTTGACAAGGAAGCGCTGGAAAAGAACCCCATTTATCGCGATCCGAATGCCAAGCTGGCCAAGGCTTTTGACATTCCAGATGGCTACGCATTCCACGGCCAAGTCGTTCACTACCCTGCCACCATTTTGATTGGGCCCGATGGCAAGGAAGTCTTCCGTTACGTCGGTACAAGCAACAGCGATCGCCTTTCCTTCGAAAAGTTGGCCGAAAAGGTGACCGAGTTGTCTAAACAATAATGGTTAGGCCGCAACAGCTCCTCGCTGTGCCAGCGTGTGTGTAAATGGGCTGGAGGCAGCGAGGTTATACTGACGGATTGCGATGGCCCAAAACGGCGCGAGCTCATGATCCCGAGCTGACCAGAGGCGATAGTGGAGATCCGTCACCGTTTCGGTATCATGAATCATGGCTTTGATCTCCTGAGGATTCAGGCACTGTGGCCCTTCATGAATCAGGCGTGAAGCCAATTGATCTAGATAAGCCCGGGAAACATGGATGTTTTTCCGTCGGCGTAACAGGCTCACGTGAAGACCATTCACATAGGGGTCTAGGCACACCTGCAGCAGGCCATGATGTTTCTCAAGCTCAGGCGGCAGATGAATGCGGCCTTTGATCTCCTGCAGGTTCTCATTCATCATCGCCAAGACTCCTGGAGGATCCGTTTCCTCTGGCGTGGTGAAGAGGCCAAAACGAAAGCCAGAACTCCCTCCCGAGACAAGCAGCGCTACCGGAATCGCCAAGAACAGGGCCCCCAGGATCGGACTGATCCACATGAGGAAACTATGGGAGACAAACCAGCCGATCACGCCCCACACCACGGAGATGACGGTCACCGGCCAGAAGGTGAAAAACACCTCGGCCCAGTCCACTCCACCGTCAATCTTCCGCCGTTGAGTCACCCAGCGTACGCCTTTGCCAAGAACGGTGTACACCACAAACTGGGAGTGGAAGATCATCAGCACGGGAGCCATGAGCGTGAAGACAACGGTATCTGCCATGCTGCTCACGAAGGTCATGAGGCGGCGGTTTAAAGGCTTGAACAAACGTCCTGTGATCACCTCATCCAGAAGGATGGTGACTTTGGGCAGGAAGATGAGCATGATGGTCACACCTAACAAAATTTGCTCGGCCAGGATGGACTGCGGATTGTCATGCGGCAGGCGGGTCGCTGCTAAGAAGGTGGAAAAGACCAAAAAGAGGAACCACAGCAGGCTGCTCGCATAGCTGAGGATGCCGTGGAGGAAATTCAACCGACTCATCGGGTGCCAGCCTTTGGCAAACAGCAGCCAAAAATGCTGCATGTTCCCCTGGCACCAACGGCGGTCACGCTTCAGCATGTCCACCAAAGTGGGCGGGCCTTCTTCATAGCTACCTCGGTTGGTATTCAGCAGACGCACCGCGTAGCCCGCCTTGCGCATGAGAGCGGCTTCCACAAAGTCATGACTCAAGATGTGACCACCGAAGGGTTCCTTACCAGGCAGGGCAGGGAGCGCACAGTTTTTAATGAAGGGCTCTAGGCGAATGATGGCGTTGTGCCCCCAGAAGTTCGCCTCACCGCACTGCCAGTAGTCCAGACCCGCCATGAAAGGAGGGCCATACAGGGCTTGGGAAAACTGCATCACACGACCCAGCAGAGTCTCCGCTCCGATTTGTTTGGGAAACGTCTGCAGGATGCCGATCCCAGGATTCTTCTCCATGATCCGCACCATGCTGGTGAGCAGGCCACCGGACATCAGGCTGTCTGCATCCAGGACGAGCATGTAGCGGTAGCGCTTGCCCCAGCGGCGGCAGAAGTCACTGACGTTACCACTCTTGCGGTTGATAGGCTTGCGCCGCTTGCGGTAGAAAATACGACCAAAGGCATTGAGCTGACGGCAAAGTTCTAGCCAGGCCGTTTCCTCTTCGATCCACTGGCTCGTCTGATTCGAGTCACTGAGAATGAAGAAGTCATAGTTTTTGGATTGGCCGGTTTGCTCCAGCGAGAGGTAAATGGCACGCAGCCCTTCAAACACCCGTGTCACGTCTTCATTGAAAACGGGCATGATGATGGCGGTACTGGCCGTGATGTCCTCCTCCAGGTCCTCAGGCTTCAAGGTGCGCCAGAGATCCAGTGGATCTGGCTTGGGCCGATTCATCAACCACACACCGAAGAGCGCTGTCCAGAAACCCACATTGAGCTGGTAATACAGTGGGACAAAAACTGCCAAGAGGCCCCATTCAGACCACCGCATGCCGTGCTCAGACAGATAAACGTACATCAGCCACACACCAACGATGGTGCCCAGACCGACGAATGAAAAGAACGTGGCGCGCCGTGTCCGGGCGATGCGCGGGGGCGGCATCCCCGCCGTAAGATTGAGATTGGCCGTACTAGCTCCGATCATGCTCATCCGAGAAGAAAGTAAAGGTAACCCAGCACGCCCCCCACGATGCTGACAAGAATGGAATAACGCAGGAGGGGGTGGCGGCCTAGGCGGTCAAAGGTGTCCTCAGCCACTTCAGAAACGATGCCCAGGTCCATGTCACGCGGGGTCATTTTACTGACCTGCATGCCTGGCCCCGAGGTGCGCACCGCTGCACGCATGGCCTCGGTCATATCCTTCGGCAGATTTTCTTTGTCGAGAAAGAAGTTAGGCCAGCGCGCAGGCCCCCCACTGAGGTGGAAGCCCAGGCGGCCCGCAGCCTCTAGCTGCGAGGCATTGAGATTCATGTCGCTGTAAATCGCCGCTAGCCATTCATGCATCATCGCGCGTGCTTGCTCGATGCTATGCGCCGTGGGCGTGCGTTTCGGGTCTTTTTTATGGGCCTCAGCCGCACGTCGCAAGGTCTCAAGAATGAGCTGCGTGCGGCGGATACGATTGTGCAGTTGGTAGGAGCGGAAATAATCGGCGAGACGGGCATAAGCCTCGTTCCACTCGACTTCCGACCCCGTTGCGGGTGCGAATTGAATATTAACAGCTTCCATGGGCGCTCACTGGCGAGCCGGGCATAAGATGCGCAGATTTATCCATGAGGGAAGCGGTTTTCAAAGTCTCTTCATCCGTGGGGGGCGAACTGGATACTGAGGCATCCTGCTTTTCCCGCCAAGTTCCGACAACTCCAGTGCCAGCGATCTGGCCGTGTCACGAAGGGCTCCAAGTCTCCACTCTCTAAAATGCGAAATTGGCCTCTCAGTTCTCCACCTTCCAGCACATTCAGTGCCCGGGCGGCAATACGGCCATCCAGCGTGCCTCCTACCTCAATCGTGATCGTGCCATCGCAGGAAAAGTCCCCTGTGGCATGTCCGCAGACCCGCATTGCCCGCGTTTGCACAGGATAGAGGAAATTCACCTCCGCCCCTGCGGCAATGTCCAGTAAATCACAGGTAATGTGCTCTGCATACAGCCCTCGTTCGGAGATCACTTGGATCGCAGGCGGAGCATTCTGAGTATCGGAGTCCACTCTCTCCAGCTTGTTTAGGCAGACCGGGCAAGAAGGTTGTGTGAACGCCCCCGCAGTCGCGATGGTGAAAAAGAGGTCGCTACGCTCAGGTGGCAGGGTTTGTAGGACCGCACACAAAGCAGCAGCATCCACCGTCTCGATCCGATATTGCTGCGCCGCTAAAATGGCCGAGGGGCTGAAGCCTGCTGGTGCGATGAGAATCCCACGGGTGTTTTTAGCCGTGCTCACTTCCTGCGCAAACTGCGTCACGCTTTCAGGCGTCGCCCCCCATTCATTCCAGGCAGAAATTTTCACCAAAGCCCGTTGTGGATGCATGGTCGTTGGCCGCTCAATCATTCCAAAAGCCAGCGATCCATCTCCCAGAACGCGCGAACCTGCCAGCTCACACCCTGCATGAGAGGCGATACCCCGCACCAACTCCGCCACGCGCATCCAATCCAAGCTCACAATCAACTCCGGACTCCACTCTCCCGGCGTGAGTTCAGAGGAACTCTTCGCAGAGGAGAGTCCAGGTGAGCTCAGCGTGGCAAAGGGATCTAGCATGAGCGCAGAAACCAGAAGCTAAGCAAACATACCACGAAGAGGAAGTGCTTATTTGAAGCCGTCGCAGATTAGATGAAATCCAAACCTAAATCCAAGGCCCTGGCGGAGTGAGTCAGTGCCCCGACCGAAATGGCATTGACCCCGGTCGCCGCAATGTCTCGGATGGTTTCCAGCGTGATACCACCACTGGCCTCCAGCCAGAGTTTCCCTGCATTCAATTCCACAGCCTCACGCAGGCGTGCCGCACCCATATTATCCAGCAGCAGCATGTCCACTCCCTGGAGGGTGAGGAAGCCGGCCACTTGCTCTAGATGATCGGCCTCGAGTTGGATGCGTGTGCCTGGTCGTTCTTTGCGCACGCGATTGATCGCCGCCTGCAATTCCGGCAGCCCTCCGTGGGCCGCGAGGTGATTGTCCTTCACCATGACGTGATCATACAATCCAAGCCGATGGTTGGTGCCACCACCCGCCTTGACCGCCGCCTTTTCTAAAAGACGCCAACCGGGCGTCGTTTTACGCGTGTCCCAGATTTGCACTGGGTGTGGTTTCACCGCCTCTACATAACGGCGCGCCTGGGTGGCCACGCCCGAAAGACGTTGCAGGAAATTCAGCGCTGTGCGCTCTGCCGTGAGAATGCCTCGTGTAGGGCCGGAAATATCCATGAGAACATCACCCGGCACAAAGGCGCTGCCATCAGACATGCGTGCGTTGACTTCGATCTTCGGATCAATCTCTCGAAACACCCTCAGAGCCACCTCCATGCCTGCTAGCACCCCAGGCTCTCTTGCGGCGATCTGCGCCCTTGCCGTGGAATCAGCAGGCACAAAGTAAGTAGCCGTGACATCGCCACTGCCCACATCTTCAGCAATGGCGGTGCGGATGAGTTGTTCGGTGCTAGCGTCCATGAAGGTGACTATATAATAAAGAGAGTTACTTTTTCGGCAGCGCTCGTGTGGCTCCGACCGAGATTCCACCGTCCACCAATAGCAACTGGCCAGTGACATAGCGGCTTTCTTCCGCCGCCAAGAACAGTAGAGGCCCCTCCAGGTCATCCATCGCCCCAGGGCGGCCCAGAGGAATGCGCTCCGTCAGATACTCTACCCAGCCTGCATCTTCATACATGACACGATTTTGAGAAGTCTTAAACCACCCTGGGGCCAGCACATTGACCGTGATACCATCTTTCCCCCAGTCATGGGCCAGGCTCATCGTCATCTGCTTCACCCCACCACGGCTTGCGCCATAAGGAGCTAGCCCTGCATAGCCAGCCACGCAGGTGACAGACCCAATATTGATGATGCGGCCATAACCCGCTGGAATCATGAATTCCTTTGCCACCTGCTGGGCGACAAAAAAGGTGCCACGCAGATTCGTGTCCACGACCAGGTTCCAGTCATCCCAGGTAATCTCCGTCGCTGGTTTACGCACATTGCAGCCAGCGTTGTTGACGAGAATGTCGATCTTCTCCACCTGACTCTTAGCCGTAGCGACCGCTGCGGTGATGCTATCCATGGATCGCACATCCAATTCCACGGAGAGGCATTTGCGTCCCAGGTCTGTCACCTGCTTTTCCATGTCTTTAAGAGAGGCCAACGTACGGCTAGAAATAATCAGGTCCGCACCCGCCTTGGCCAGGGTTAGCGCAAATCGTTCGCCCAGGCCGCGTGAAGTTCCAGAAACGAAGGCCGTGCGGCCAGTTAGATCAAAAGAATGGGGTTGGCTCATAAGATAGAAACAAGTGAGGCGCTGAAATCGGAGAGAAGGGAAGGGAAGTCAACCCCAGGGCCCTCGTCTACCAAGGGCAAACGTCGGCACCGACTGGAAAAACATGGAGGTGAAGAAAAAAGCCTCACATTTTCAAAGAAATCGCCCACTTTAAAGACACAAAGGGGTCTCGAAACTTCTCAAGGGAAAGCCTCGAAATCGAATCTCGTGCGTTTTGGAATCGAAAAGAACCGATTCAGCCGAAAAATCTCCAGTTTGGTTGAGCGTTTCTGTGAAAACACAGCATCGAACCCGCAAAAACGCGATTCTCCTTCGTAACGGTGAACACACTCAAAGTTATGACCGATCGTCTAACAAAAAAGTATTCGAAAAACAGCGGTTTTTGGCCGCCTAAAAATCAGTGAATCATCAAAAAACCTTCAAAAAAGAGTAAAAAGGAGTTGCGGGGAATCTGGGGCTCGGCATACTTCCAATCCGCCACCGAAACAGGAGCGGCTGAGGAAAG